>DASZXF010000094.1:0-10738 GCA_035546055.1 Ktedonobacteraceae bacterium | reverse complement strand
ACTCTGGATACTCTACTCGTCCGGCACCACCGGTCTGCCCAAAGCCATTGTACAGGGACACGGAGGCATCTTGCTGGAGCACCTGAAACAACTGGTTTTAGCCAGCGATATCCATCCCGCAGACCGCTTCTTCTGGTACACCACCACTGGCTGGATGATGTGGAACTTCCTGGTCAGCGGCCTGCTCAACGGAACGACCATTATGCTCTATGACGGCAGCCCGGCCTATCCCAACCTTAACCATCTCTGGGAGTTCGCCGAACAAAACCGCATGACCTTCTTCGGCACCAGCGCGGGCTTTATTCTCTCCTGCATGAAGGCAGGCATCGAGCCAGGGCAGACCTACAATCTGAGCCAACTGCGCGCGCTGGGCTCGACCGGTTCGCCGCTGCCGCCGGAGGGCTTCCAGTGGGTCTATGAACATATTCGTCCTGACATCTGGCTGGCCTCGATCAGCGGCGGCACCGATGTCTGTTCGGCCTTTCTGGGCGGTTCGCCGCTGCTGCCTGTGCGAGCTGGAGAGTTGCAGTGCCGGGCGCTGGGCGCGAAAGTCGAGGCCTTCGACGACCAGGGCCATGCCCTGATCGACGAAATGGGAGAACTGGTCATTACCAGACCTCTGCCCTCCATGCCGCTCTACTTCTGGAATGATCCCGCTGGCCAGAAGTACCTCAATAGCTACTTTGACACCTATCCGGGCATCTGGCGCCACGGCGATTGGATCAAAATCACACCAACAGGCAGCGCGGTCATTTATGGCCGCTCCGACTCAACCATCAATCGCAAAGGCATCCGTATGGGCAGCAGCGAGATCTATCGCGTGGTTGAGGAGCTTCCCGAAATACTGGACAGCCTGATCATCGGACTGGAGCGTTCCGGGGGCAACTATTATATGCCTTTGTTCGTAGTATTAAGACCGGGCTGCGAACTCGATGACGCGCTCAAGCAGAAAATTCGCCTGGCGCTGCGTACTCATCTCACGCCGCATCACGTGCCCGACGACATCGTTGCGATTGCTGAAGTGCCACGTACATTGAGCGGAAAGAAACTGGAGGTACCTGTTAAAAAACTCTTCCTTGGCACACCACTCGAAAAAGCCGTCAGCGTGGGGGCGCTGGGAAATCCGCAGGCACTCCAGTTCTTCCTGGACTTTGCGCGTGATCTCCAGAGTTAAGTGGGCCAGATCGCTCGAACTTTTACGCACATTTAACATCCTCTGTACGCTGGCGTGGTACAATTGGATCGCGAATAATCACAGCCATTATGTTTGCACTGTCTCTCAAGGAAGGAGAAGGCGAGTTGAGTTTGTCAGCCCGTCCATACTTTCCTATATCAGTTCGGGCCGCCGCATGTCTCTTTTTGCGCCCGGCCACGGACGTTATTCCAATGCAAGAAGCGCAGGGAGAAAGCGCCCATGAAAATTGGCCTTGTCTCACCGTATGACTGGAGCTACCCGGGGGGAGTACGCGATCACGTCTGGCATCTGGCCAACGAATTTATTGCTCAGGGACATGATGTACGCATTCTCGCCCCGGCCTCTGGTCCCAAACGGAAAATACCGGAGAAATATGTTTATAAAATAGGATGGCCGACTCCCATCCCGGCGAATGGATCAGTCGCACGTGTGGCGGCCTTTGATCCAGCGCTGGCTTTGCGTCTGCGTAGAGTATTACAACGGGAAAATTTCGATATTCTGCACATTCACGAGCCGCTGGTGCCTGGCCTCTCGCTGGCCGCGCTCCGCTGTTCACAAACCGTCACCGTGGGCACCTTTCACGCCTCGTCGGAGGTCAGTTTGACTTCGACCTTCAACCTGGCGTATGCTTCGCTCGTGCCGTTGCTGCGGCCCATGCTGCGCCATCTCGATGGCCGGATCGTCGTGTCCAGTGCGACCTATGCTTTTATCACGCACTACTTTCCCGCGAATTATCGCATTATTCCCAACGGGATCAAACTGGACAGCAATCACCAGCAGGCCGAGCCGCTGCCTCACTTTATGGACGGCAAGCAGAATATCCTTTTCCTTGGCCGCTTTGAGAAGCGCAAAGGGGCCAAATATCTGCTCAGAGCCATCCCCGCTATCCGCGCGAAACACCCCGATACGCGCTTCATTTTTGTGGGCGAAGGGCGTCTGCGCGCGGGTTTTCAGCGTTTTGTCGAGCGGCGCGGCTGGCGCGATGTTGTTTTTACCGGCTATGTGCCCGCCGAGGAGAAAGCGCGTTATTTTGCCAGCGCTCACGTTTTCTGCGCCCCGGCCACTGGCGGTGAGAGTCTGGGCATTGTTTTACTGGAGGCCATGGCCGCCGGCAAGGCGATTGTGGCCTCCAATATCAGCGGCTACGCGACAGTGATTACCCACGGCATCGACGGTCTGCTGACGCCGCCGCGCAGTAGCGAGGATCTGGCCAGGGCCATCGGTCAGTTGCTCAAGCAAGAAGCGCTGCGCCAGCGACTCGGCCAGGCAGGTCAGCAAAAAGCCCAGGAATATGCGTGGCCGCACGTGGCCACCCAGGTTCTTGATTACTACGAAGAACTGCTCAATGAGCGAAAGCACACGACAGGTAGAGAAATGTATGGATCAATCACCAGAACGTACAGCGACAGAGGCAGCCAGCACGCCAACGGACTATAGCCGGGCTGACATTCATATGCATACCAACCTCGGTGACGGCTGGGCCAGTCCGGCCCGCGTCATTGAGGAGGCGACCCGCCGCCATCTGACCCTCATCGCTGTCACCGATCACGACCACCTGGAAGGGGCTAAACGTGTGGAGGAATTGCTGTTGAAGCAGAACCATCCACTGCGCATGATTACCGGCGTCGAGGTCTCTACGCGCCAGGGACATCTGCTGGGCCTCTTTGTCAAAAAGGCGCCCAGACCGGGCAGACCGGTGGAGGAGAGCATCGAGGATATCAAAGCCCAGGGAGGTCTGGTGATTGTACCTCATCCCCTGGGGCGCCTGGTGCCCAGTCTGAGCCGCAAAAAAATTGATGCCCTGCTGAGCGCCGGCTACGCCATCGACGGGATCGAGGTCTACAATCCCACGCCGGCCAATGCCGCCGCCCGCGCGACGGTGCGCAGCGCGAACCAGGACTGGCAACTCGCCGAAACTGGCGGCAGCGATGCCCATTTCTGGCAGCATATCGGCGCCGCCTATACGCTCTTTCCAGGCACCAGCCCCGACGATTTGCGTCAGGCCATTCTTGAGCGCAGCGTGCGGGCGGGCGGACAGGAGCAGCCGCCTGTCCATCTCTCGCCCGCCGTCTACGTCGCGCAATGCGCCTGGAGCTGGTTCGTCGATCCACCGCGCCGCATCGCCCGCCGCTACCGCGAAACACGCGCGGAACGTCTGGCGCAACTGTCCTAAGACACGCCAGTAGCTTGCTCTGGCTCAACCCAGATCGGCGCAAAAACTACCCATTGCTCAGGATGCGCGCTGATGACCTGCTCTAATTGCTTGATCAGCGCGGCCTCGACAACCTCCGCCTGCTGGCGCTCCTCCTCGGACAGCGCCAGTGTCAGGCGGGAAAAAGTGCCGTGCATATGCTTACGAGAGACGCGCCAGCCCAGCGCGCCCACCAGCGGCGCCCCGGTGCGCATGGAAAGATTCACCGGACCAATCGGCAGACGCGCCGGCTCGCCAAAAAAGTCCCGCACCACGCTTTCGCCCTCTATCGCGCGATCTGCTGTAATCAGTACGATCTGATTCTTGCGCAATGCCTGAATGATCGTGCGCATCGGCGCGCTGCCTCCCAGCGGCACAAAAGTGACGCCGCTGCTGCTGCGCAGACGCATAATCAGGCGCAGCATCCGCTCATCCTTCAGCTTTTCCACGGGAATCACAACCTGGTATCCGCGCGCGGCAAACCACTGGGTCATCGCCTCAAACGGCCCAAAATGGGCAGAAAAAAGAATCAGGCCTTTTCCCAGGGCCAGCGCCTCCGTCAGACACTCCGCATTATCAATCGAGATATAGCGCAAAATATCATCTGGCTTGAGGGCCGGCATGAGAAAAGCGTCCAGATAATTGCCAACGCTACTACAGAACATGGCGCGGACTGTCCGCCGCAGTTGCCGCCGACCCGCCGCCGTGGCGCGCACCTGCGGACCCAGTACATGCAGCATATTGCGCGTCGCCTGCCTGCGCGCAGGCCCGGCAAACAGCCAGGCCAGCGGCCCGATGAGATCCGGCAGCAGACGCAAAAGCCAGCGCGGCAGGCGCGGAATCAGCCAGGCCGCACAACGGAAAAAGTAATACATGCGGCTCTTATCCCTGCTCTCCACTATCCGCCGGCCAGAACGGACGGAACATAAACCACTGCGTCGGCCATTCACGAATAATCTCCTCCAGCGCGGAGTAAATGGCCTGCATCAGACGCGCGATTTCCCGCTCACGCTCCTCAGCCCCCTGGCAGGGCTGAGGATAAACAGGCGGAAAGGCCCGAATATAAAACTGGTTGTGGCGACCGTACCAGACAAAACCTGGCACAATGGTGGCACCAGCCTTGAGAGCCAGCGCCCCTGGCCCGCCCGGCACATAGGTCTTCTGACCAAAAAACGTCACCTCCACGCCCTTCTCCTTGCTCACAGGCCGGTCCACCACAATAGCTACCGCCTTGTTCTGGCGCAAATCCTGCAACACCCGGCGCGGAGCATTTTCCATGGGAATAATACCGATGCGCTTTTCAGTGCGATGCCCCTGCATCAAGGCGTTAAATTGAGGATCTTTAAAGGTTTCCGCAATGGCAGACAGGGGAAAATGGCGCGCGAAAATCGCCCCCGCGATATCCCAGCTGCCAAAATGCGCCGTGGCAATCACCATGCCCTTGCCAGGCTCCAGAGCCCGGCGCGCGCACTCCTGCCACGTTCCTCCCTGCGTCTGATCCACGGTACGCGCGTCCACGTCATCCATATTCAAATGGGGGAAATAGATCAAATCCGAGGCGGTACGCCCATAATTGCTCCATGAGGCAAAGGCCGCGCGCCTGACGCGCGGATCGCTGGCCGGCAAGCCCAGCACCCTCGCCATATTCTGCTGCGTAACCAGGCGCTTGGCACGCCACCCCAGATAACTCGCGGAACTCATGCCAGAACTTAGCGCATATCTCACCGCGCGCGGAGTCTTGCCCGCGATAGCGATCCCGGAACGCGCCAGCCAATAGAGAGATGACACTCTTTTCTTCCTCCCAGAAAAAATCCTACTGAGCCATTATATCCCGCCACGGTTCCGCTTTGCAGAGAAAAAAGGACCAGCCCTGATAACTGGCCGCCTCTTTGCAGAAGGTACTAACTCACAGTTACGATTTTCACAACTTCAATGCGTCTATCTCACCCATATATACATCCCAATCCTTACCAAATCTCCACCACCGCGCACTAGTATGACTGTAGTGCGCATATTTTATGCCGCCTATGTCCAGAAACGTTCTTTCGGGAACCATTTTGAAATTTCGCGTATAAAATTTGAAAGAAAAAAAGTGCAGGTAACACCCAAAAGACCGCCTGACAGCCGTTCTCTCTATGTATTCGTCGGCAGGAGCAAAGAGAGGAAAGCGTTATCTGCTTCTTGATCCGCCTCACAAGGGCTTTAGCACACTGCGTTCACTCTGTATGAGCGCTGCCCATCGCGGCGGGCAGCCCTGGGTCAGGTGATGAAGGACCATCCACCGTCCGGCGACGAAAGCCAGGAAGAAGAAGTTGTGGGGACTGCATTCTCTTCTTCAAAAAGAACATGAAAGGTATCTATGATTATGAGGAGCGAGCAACACAGGCAAATTCAAAACCCACGCGTGAGTGTTGTCATCCCGACGTTGAATGAAGCCCATAATCTGCAATATGTCCTCCCTTGCATCCCGGAGTCGGTGCATGAGACGATCCTGGTCGATGGCCGCTCCACCGATGGCACGGTCGAGGTGGCCCGCCAGCTCTTGCCCCACATCCGCATCATCAACCAGACTGGCAAGGGCAAGGGCGATGCCCTGCGCGCTGGTTTCGCTGCCTGCACCGGCGATATCATCGTCATGCTTGACGCCGATGGCTCGGCCAATCCCAAGGAGATCCCCCTCTTTGTCGATGCCCTCAAAACAGGCCATGAATTTGCCAAGGGCTCGCGTTTTATCAAGGGAGGCGGCAGTAATGATATTACGCCCTTGCGCCGCAGCGGCAACTGGGCGCTCTGTACCCTGGTCAACGTGCTCTTTGGCGCGCGCTTTAGCGATCTCTGTTATGGCTATAATGCCTTCTGGAGCACCTGCCTGCCCTATTTAGATATCGATTGCGATGGCTTCGAGGTTGAGACCCTGATGAGTCTGCGTGCCCGCAAGGCTCGCCTGCAGATCGTCGAGGTGCCCAGCTTTGAGTATCGTCGCATTCACGGCCAGAGCAATCTGCGCACCTTCCGCGACGGCTGGCGGGTGTTGCGCACGATTATGACTGAACGCCTGAGCAAAACGCTGCCAGCCCCGGTACCAGAACCCGCTGCGCAGGAAGAGACTGCCGAGCACGCGCTTGAACCTGTGGCCTATAGCGTAACCGGGCAACCATCGCTGCACGAGTAAAGCGATATATTCAGGAGTAGCAGACCATTTTTTACCTTGAAATTTGTTCTGCTACCGCTGCTTGCGGATCATGCTCGCCTCTTCTCACCAGGAAAAGCGAGCATGCCGGAGGAAGAAGCCCCGGAGCGGAGCTGAGATCAGCTCCCTCTCCTCTTCACCACCCAAAGAGATAGAGGTGTGACGCAAGCTCAATCAGAAACGTCGATTCAAACAGTATGAAGGACTGCGCCAGAGCGACAGCGGCACCCGACCGGGCCGCAGAGCTTTCACGGTGCGACTGGCTTTCAGGAGCATAGACAGGATAGCGGGGAATACGCACACGGTTCTCTGGAGAAAGGATGTAAGATGTCTGAGCAATCAACGCCCAAAAAAACTCCTATTTTGATGTATCACAGTATTTCAGATCAGGCCACCCCTAAATATAGTCCCTTCGCGATTCCGCCGGCACTTTTCGCCCGACAGATGGAGTATCTCCATCAGCATAACTATACTCCCCTGACCGTCACCCAGTTTATGACGATACGCTCGCGGAAAGAACAGCCGTTGCCAGAAAAACCTGTGCTGCTAACCTTCGACGATGGTCTGGATGACTTCTACACCGGCGCGCTGCCTGTGCTCCAGCAGTATCACTTCCCGGCCACGCTGTACGTTGTCACCGGCTACATGAATGGAACCAGCCGCTGGCTCCAGGCAGAAGGCGAGAGCAACCGCCCGATGCTCACCTGGGAAAAACTGGCTGAGATCCAGGCGAGCGGGGTGGAGTGCGGAGGCCATACCCAGTATCATCCTCAACTCGATACGATCCCTTTCGCCAGGGCCAGAAGTGAAATCATCCAATGCAAAAAAACCCTGGAAGATCGGCTGGGCCAGCAAATTCATAGTTTTGCTTACCCCTATGGCTACCATACCACGGCGGTAAAACAGGCGGTCCAGGATGCTGGCTATACCTCCGCCTGCGCGGTCAAGTATGAAATGTGCTCTGAAAACACTGATCCGTTCGCCTTGAAACGCCTGATGGTCGGCCCAACTACTACCATCCCAGATCTGGAAGCCCTGCTCACAACTGGCTATACTTCCGCCCTCACCAGCATCTACAAGCGTGCGCGGACACCCGTCTGGCGCATCGTGCGGCGCGCGAAAGCTCCAGTTGAGCGCTATTTCCAGGAGAAATCACAGCAACCGGCGTAATTCGCCAGGCTCACAGCGAAATATGTATTGCGCCAGCATGTAAAACAATGCGTATGTAACTTTACGTTCACTCCTGAAGGATTTTTCTATGCAGTCGCAGGTACTTTTAGAGACATCTGAATATGATGCTTCCGCCTCGCCTCGGATGGCTGAATATCAGCCTATGGCCGTGCTGGAAGTAGAATTAGGGGAGCGTCTCCCCGTCCTGTCGGCCACAAACGCGCAAACAGGGGATCGCTATCAGCGCACGCTATGCCTGGTTCGCCTGCATTCCCAGCCGCTCGGACGACTTGAACTGGCGCTGAACAATGGACAAAGCCAGCCGGAAGAGTATGTCCCGCTGATCTGGCAGGCGCTCCACAACGAGATTAACGAGCATCTCCAGGCTGATGGCCTGCCCGCTGTGACTGAGCTGAAAAGCGATGGCCTATGCCCGGACAGTACGCCGCGTTGCCTGGCCGAGCGCGAGCAATTTCTCGCCCACGCTCCCTTTGTCAGCGTGGTCATCCCGACTCATAATCGGCCAGACCGCATTCAGAGTTGCCTGCGCACGCTGCTGGAACTGGATTATCCCCATTACGAAATCGTGGTGGTCGATAACGCCCCCGGCGGTCCCGAAACCGCCCGGTATATCCAGCAAACATATGCGGACCATCCACGCATTCGCTATGTACGTGAAGATCGCGCGGGCGGTTCCTGGGCACGCAACTGCGGCATCAATGCCGCCAGAGGCGAGATTCTGGCCTTCGCCGATGATGATATCGTGGTTGATCGCCACTGGCTGACCGCGATGGTCAAGGCCTTTACGGTTGAAACGGATGTGGCCTGTGTAACTGGCCTGCTTCTGCCGCTGGAACTGGAAACGCCCGCGCAGTTCTGGATCGAGGAATACGGCGGCTTTAGCAAAGGCTTCCACCGGCGCATTTTCGACATGAAAAAATATCATCCCCGGACACCGCTGCATCCCTTTACCGCCGGTCAGTTCGGCACCGGCGCCTGTATGGCTTTTACCGCTCGTTTCTTGCGCGAGGTTGGCGGTTTTGATATCGCGCTCGGACCCGCGACCGTCGCACGCGGAGGCGAAGATCTGACTCTCTTCTTCGAGGCCATTGTCCACGGTCATAAGCTGGTCTATGAACCTGCGGCTATCGGATACCATCCACATCACCGCGCATACGAGGCGCTGCGCCAGCAGGTCTATAGCTATGGAATTGGCATCGCGGCCTTTATGCTGAGAAACATTATGCAGCATCCCAGGCTCTTATTCAGTTTTCTGGGCAAGCTTCCCTATGGTCTTTACTTCATCCTCGGCTCACGATCTTCCAAGAATAGCAAAAAGTCCTCGCGCTACCCGGAGGAACTCACAAAGCTTGAATTGCGGGGTATGCTCTATGGACCATTTGCTTATCTGAGAAGCCGCTGGAAGGTGCGCCGCGCGCGTCAGCCGCTCTCGCGGCAGCCGCTCTCGCACGCTGAAAAACCAGGAGATCTGCCAGGGCGAGCAGAGAGCTAACAGATGATCGTGAGGTGCAGGCCACCTCGCCCTGAGCACGGCACAAGGAAACGCGCCTTTCCTCCCTGATTGTCGCGCTCCGGGGCGTCCTGGTGCTCTCCCTGTGGAGGATAACCTGGAGCCGGTCCAGGTGGTGGATGAAGGGATATTTCACTCAAACAAGAGAAGAAAGAGGAAAAAGAGATGCGGATCTTGATGCTTGCTCAGTTCTATCCACCGCTCATCGGCGGTGAAGAACGCCATGTACGCAATCTCAGTATAGAACTTGCCGCACACGGACACGAGGTTGCCGTGGCCACGCTCTGGCAGGAAGGTCTGCAAGAATTTGAGGTAGATCAGGGGGTACGCGTCTATCGCATCCAGGGATCTATGCAACGCCTGAGCAGTCTTTTTAAGTCGGATCGGCGCCACGCTCCTCCTTTTTCTGATCCTGAAACGCTGCTGGCTCTGCGCCGTATCGTCAGGAAAGAGCGGCCAGATATTGTTCATGCTCATAACTGGCTGCTGCACTCTTTCACGCCTATCAAAAAATGGAGCAAGGCCAGGCTGGTTGTGACTATTCATGATTGTAGCCTTGTCTGCGCAATGCAACAATTTGTCTATCGCGGCAGCAAATGTAGCGGACCAGCCTTGAAAAAGTGCGTCGAGTGCTCTATCGACACCTATGGAGCAGCCAAAGGCGTGCCGATTGCCCTGGCCCTGCGCGCCTGGGGAAAACTGGCGCGGCAAACAGTCGATATGTTCCTGCCGGTCAGCCAGGCCGTCGCGGAAGCGAACCAGTTGGACAGGCACCAGGTCAACTATCAGGTCATTCCAAATTTCATTCGCGACGTGGCCAACATTGAATTTGACGAGGCCAATCCCCTGCTGGAACAGTTGCCCACGCGGGATTTCCTGTTGTACGTCGGCAATATTGGACGCGACAAGGGTATCGGGGTACTGCTCCAGGCCTATGCCGACATGCCCGATGCGGCCCCCCTGGTTCTGATCGGTCAGCCAGAAGCGGGTTTTTCGCTGACGCTACCGCCAAATGTCTCGCTGCTTCAGAGCTGGCCGCACGCCGCTGTTATGAGCGCATGGCGGCGCTGTAGCGTGGCCTTGATGCCCTCGATCTGTCTCGATGCCTGCCCGACCGTGACCATGGAAGCGATGGCCGCCGGGCGCGCGGTGGTCGCCTCGCGCATCGGCGGTCTGCCCGATATTGTGGCCGATCAGCAAACGGGCCTGCTGGTCCCTCCCGGCGATGCCCGGGCGCTCAGAGAAGCCATGCAATGCCTGATGACGGACAACACCCTGCGTCACACGATGGGGGAAATGGCCAGCGAACGCGTGATCGCATTCCAGGCCAGTACCGTCGTACCACGCATTGAACAGGTTTACCAGGAGGTCTTGCGGTCCGCCAGCCAGGAGTTAGCCGCGAGTTAAAAGCTGCCGGAGCTAACTTCAGCGCCCTCTTCTTCATCCGAAAAACAGGCCAAA
>DASZXF010000093.1:0-7671 GCA_035546055.1 Ktedonobacteraceae bacterium | reverse complement strand
CCCTGATGTTCGGGCTGTCCCCTGTGAGAGACAAAGAGCGGCACGGGTAGGTGCAGCGAGTTCACCGCACCTACCCGTGCCGCTCTTTGTCTCTCACAGAGGGAATTACTGGCCTCTGCGGGTATGCATGAGATAGAACATCATGGCCTGTTTATAGTCAAAGAGGGTAGCGCGTCCGCTGTTGATGATCTGATCGCACATATTGAGCAGGGTTGAGACGACCTGGACGCGGGCCACATCCACGCCATCCTGGTGGCGTAACAGATCAACGAGTTGATAGGGATTCTGCGTTTCCAGTTCGCCGCCCGCGCGTACAACCTCAACGCGCAGCCAGATAATCAACTGGTGGCGCATCTGCTCGAAGATCACCACGTCCTCGTCGGTGGTTTGGAGCGAGCTGTTTTCGCTCTGCTTGACCATCAGATCCACGCCGGAGAGGCTCTGGGATGCGGGCGTGTGGCTGGCGGCTGGTGCAGCCGGGGTTGGCGAAACGGGCGCGTGAGCCGGCAGCACAGGCTGCGACTGCTGCCTGGATAGCGGACCAGAGGGCTGAGGGACGGCGAATGGAGCGGCAGATGCGCCTTCTCCTGCTCTGCTCCGGCGTGTGCGGGGAGGCAACACAGGAGAGACTTCGGCGGGAACTGGCTGGAAGGTTGTCGCCATAGTCTCGATCTTGCCGAGCGGTAAGGGCATGGTGGGTGAAGCTTCGGCGGAAGTCGGGAAACTTGAAAATTCGGCCTGGGCCAGCTCACTCTCCCTGGCCGCCGGCGAAGGCGCGGACAGCGGCGGTTCAGGGGTCTGAACTGGCTTATTGCTCGCGGCTGGCCAGGCTGCCAGTTCTTCTTCATGAGCGCCATTGCCGCTGCTGGTGGATCCGCTGGCCGCTATCCCATTGGCGGCTGAGCGAGTTGTGCGAGGCCGACGAGCCGGTACCGCACCGCTGCCTGAGCGCACAGCAGGAGCCGGTACCGGCGGAGTTGCAGGCACCGGCGCCGCAGCGGGACGTACCTCACCGCGCGCTTCTTGCAACTGCTGCTGTAAGAGCATCGTGCCGGAGAGCATCTGCTCCCAGGTAATCTCCGCCTTGCCCGTGGCGTTTGTCGCCGCCCAGGACAGAACCGCGTGCGGACTGCCAAAGGGCGGATTCCCGCGCTGTCCGTTCAGATGGCCGCGCAGTCCATCGGCCAGGGCCAGCGAACAGCTTGTAATCAGAGAGCGCACATCCGCCATGCGTTTGCGTCCCTGGTCGCCGAAGAAACAGCGGTTGCGCTGGACAAAATGGATAAACAGGCGCTCAACCTGGCGCTGAAAATCCGGTGAATCGACATCCACGCGTCCCCATACATTGAAATCAACTGCGTTTAAATATTGCCAGACCTCCTGCCGTTTCGCGCGATCAACCGGGCGTGTGCGCAGCGTACCCAGCCGATAATCATAAAAGCGTGGGTAGCAGAAATTGGCAATCAGCGTTTCCGCCAGTTCAGCTTTCAGGCGCGCAACTTCAGTTTGCGGCAGTTGGTTCAAATACAGGCCCATCCCAACACCCCTTTCTGATAGATCTCTTTGACTCTTTGCATGGTTGGGAACCCTTCCCATTAAAGCGTGAACGTCTGCAATTGCAAGAGCGCTCTCCCCTGCATAACCGTCACCGCCGCAGGAGCTTGTACAATATGCGGCGATAACCCCTGATTACTGGTGTTTATTGTACCGGATGTCGTCTCGTAGGGCAAGAGAGAGAGCATAAGATGGGATAAACCTCCGGGAAGATGGGCGATATTGAGCGTATCGGTTTGCATCAGGACAGTAGTACCAGGCTTCCAGGTTGAACTGGGACACCAGAAAGACTGCATGGAGCTGTCGCTGCCAAGAATTTCCTGATTTGTCCTGTTCAACAACGAGGTATAGATGCGCAGCGGCGGGATTGTTCCCTGGTCCACCTTCCAGTACGTCGCGACCTGCAACTGCGTCTTGGACCGCTTTACCTGAAAGCCCACCAGGCTGACAGTCCCGGAGGTGTCCTGGTGAGATGGCATGGTGAAATCAACCTGCACCGGCGTCGTCTCAGCTTGCGGAGCCACCTGCGTAAAAGAACAGAAAGCCTCGGGCAAATTGGGCAACGCATTCGGGCCGCTGGTAGTCGGAGAAGCAGGTGAGAGGCCGGGTCCGGGCAGTCCGCGTTTCAACAGCAGATAGCCATCTTCAGCGGCTACAATCCCATATGATCCCTGGAGGAGAAACTTCCTCACCGTCGTGCGATAATCGAGTTGCCCGTAAGGATAGTTATCGCTGGTCACATCCAGGAAGACATACTCTGCCTGATTATCCGCATATGGAAACAGGTAAATATCTGTGCGGTGGCTGAGGTGAGGGACCAGGCTGGACTGAGCCGAAACAGAGGCCGAAGCAGGGATCATATCGATAAAGCGTTGGGCCAGAGCCTCATGCGCCGTTACCTGCGGCCAGGTAAAGCCCCGGGTATAGGGCATGACTCCATACGTTTGATCATGGCGTAGTGTGCTCAGCAGTGTCAGTGCCAGCAGGAGAAACAGCGCAACTGGCTGCAGCCAGTTGGAGCCGATCATGCGCCTGTTCAGCCGCATTGGGCGAGGAGCCAGCGCCGTATGGTCGCTCTCCGCCTGCCGGATTTTTGCCGCAGCCCGCCGGGCCAACGCCATCTGTGCGCGTCTGCTTATCCATTGGATCAGCCAGACAGCCACTACCAGAGCCTCAATTGTCGCAAAGATCAGCATCGGTACAATCTCAGCGCTATACTGACCCGCGAACTGATACATGCCCTTGCGTATACTCAACAGATCCAGCGCCAGTGAAGGCAGCGTAATGATCAATACCCAGGGCGCGAGCAGCGCGAGGTAACTCACCGGTGACAGGAGCAAGCGCAGAGAGAAAAAATGCGTCGGTTCAAAGACATGGTCTTCCAGCATGCGTACCGGATGCAGGACGATAGTGCGGACAATTTCAAAGACATTGCTGCCCAGATAGGCGTAGCGCGAGGCCAGCATTGGCTGGCCAGTTGGGCTGGCGAGGCGGAAGACCAGCAGTGCCAGACCCAGCCAGGCCACGGCCATGCCGATCAGGCCCAGGCCACTGCGCCAGCGGCGTTGAAAAATCAGTGACCACAGACCCAGCATCGCAATCACCAGAGGAATCTCCTCTTTGCAGGCCATCGAGAGCAGGGCAAAGACAAACAGCCAGCGTGTGCGACGCGTATACAAGAAATACAGGGTAAACATCAGCAGCGCGGTCACCAGCACAACCGCGTGGAAGTAGCCTATCTCTTCCTGTTGTAACTGCGGATAGAGTAAATAGAGTGCTGCCATGCCTGCCCCGGCCAGATTGCTGCGCAGACGCAGGCGGGCCAGCCAGAAGGTTGGGAATGCCCCACTGGCCACGCCCAGCGCTTGCAAAAGAATCAGCATCTTCGGGCCGGGCCAGAGCGCATAGAGCAGGGAAAGAGGAAACAGGATTGGCTCAAAATGAATGGCGAAACGCGGCACTCCACCTGGACTGTAACAATTGGTATCACTGATAATATTGCAGATCGTCTGGTGAAAAAGCTGGCCGTGTATCATACTCCAGAGCGCCTGGTCCATAATTCCCACATCTTCCGCCGGAGTCTGAAAGGCATCCTGCATCCGTGCCAGGTAAGCCACATAAAAGGTCACAAATAATGCCACCAGAGCCGCGACCACGCCCATAGCAAGCCAGAACCCGCGCGTGCGTTCCATTGGTTCTGGCTCAGGGTAGAGGTACAGACGATTTTTTAGAATTGCCAGGTGTTTTCGCCAGGACAGTTCAGACATAAAAAATACTTCCTCCTTAAAACGTAGGCCAGCAGACCCCGTTATCAAATAGCGTGTCCTCTGCCACGCGTCCCCTGCGCAGCCATACGCACCCCTCTTTGTGTCTTGCCGATAGAGAGAGCATGAGAGCATAAAATACAGCAAAGATGGATCAGCAGTCCGACTGGGAGAAGTGGGGACTGCTGACTGCCGTTTTAGTTCAATTCTTGACGAATACTATACTCCTCGTCGGAGCGGAAGGCATAATGGCGGATCATCTCGCTTTGCAGGCCGGCCAGCACAAACTGCACCCCAAAAATCATCAGCAGGATGCCCACGAACAGGAACGGCTGATTATGGATTGGTTCATTAATAATCAAGCGGCTGCGAATGACGATGATCAGATCGATCAAAATGCCCAGCATAAATGTCCAGAAGCCCAGGGGGACAAAGAGGCGCAGGGGTTTACGCAGAAAAGTCGTCAAAAACAGCACATTCAGGAGATCGATCAGACCGCGTGTAAAGCGGCGGGCGCCGAACTTGGAGACGCCGAACTTGCGAGGGTGGTGATGTACCTTAATCTCCGTCACGCGGAAACCGCGCCAGTGGGCCATCACCGGGACAAAGCGATGAAATTCACCGTACAGCTTCAGGTGACTATCCTCAATAATCTCGCGGCGGTAGGCCTTAAAGCCGCAGTTAATATCGTGGAGGTGTACCCCGGTAAGTTTGCTGACCATGGCATTAAAGATGCGTGAAGGGAACGTTTTAGAGAAAGGATCGAGGCGTGGATATTTCCAGCCCGAAACGAGATCATAGCCCTGAGCGAGCGTTTCCAGAAAGCGAGGAATTTCAATCGGATCATCCTGGAGGTCCGCATCCATCGTAAAGACAATTTCGCCCCGGCAGCGGCTGAAGCCGGCCACCAGTGCCGGCGTTTTACTAAAATTGCGTCGAAAGCGAATCACACGTACCACACCCGGATTGTCCGCATGTAATTGTGTCAGCACCTCGAACGTCTTATCCGTACTTCCGTCATCGACAAAAATGACCTCGTAGGTTTTGCCCAATTCCTTCAACTGGGCAGAGAGTGCTTCGTAGAGCAGGCCAATATTCTGCTCTTCATTCATGGCAGGAATAACGACCGAGATATCAACCTGCTGGACTGCGGTATCGAGTGAAGCAACGAGTGCGCCGTTGGATACCGCCAGAGCTTCTTCTATATGAGGCATGTCTGGTATTCTCCATCTTTCAATCTGGAGCGGGATCTCGTTTCTGTGTATCCATCTTCATGGGAGCGGGGTCTCGCGTCCATCCACCAGCTTCATTGGCGCACATTATACCATATTGTTTCACTAACACAGAGAATGATGGTACTTTTCAACGGCGCCCGAAAGAGCGCGTTCAAGCGAACGCGCTTCCATCGATCCCTTCTTGTCTTACTAAGACGGACCAATGGTCTCGGACGCACACCTCTTGAGAAAAATAGGAAGAAAGAGCGGGTCAGCCTTCACCCTTATCCATCTTACTGAGCGGTTTTCAGCGTTGCCGTATCGACCAGAGCTGTGAACAGATCCGGGCGATCAGTGGTCAGAGAATCGACCCCGGCGGCCTGCAAGTGTTGCAACGCGGTTCGCTCATTCACCGTCCAGATGCCCAGGCGCAGGCCATGGGCGTGCAGAAAAGCGGGCATTTCAGGGGTAAAAAGCGCATAATCCAGATTCACCCACTCGCAGGCCAGCGTCTTTACCTGTGCTACCAATCCGGCCAGCGCATCCGTTGAAGTTGGTTTCCAGACATCCTCTGCGACCAGCGCGCCCGTCACCGCGCCCGGTGCCAGCGTTTTTATTTGTGGGAGCAGCGCCCAATCAAAAGACATCAGCAAAACCTGTTCCAGCATTCCCGCCGCCAGTACATCCTGAGTCACCGCCTCAGCGATCCCCGGGTAGCGCCCGTACACGCCAGCGCGTTTGCTGTGCTTAATCTCAATGTACACCTGGAGATTCGCCTGGCGGGCGAACTCCAGCACCTCTGCCAGCAGCGGCATCCGCTGAGGCTCAGGCCACCCGCCGGGGAAATGCGCGGCCACATTCAGATCGCGTAAATACGCCAGGTCCAGATCCAGCATATTGCCCTGGCCATTTGTCAGGCGCTCAAGCGTTTCATCGTGAAAAACCACCACATGGCCATCCCGGCTCATCTGCACATCTATTTCAATGGCGTCAACAGGCAGCGTGCGAGCGTGGCGGAAGGCCGCCAGAGAATTCTCAGGAGCCAGAGCCGCGCCGCCCCGATGGGCTACCCTTTGACAACCAGGGATCGAGGGTTCATTCATACATCACCTTCATCTCTCAATATACCTTCGCGGCAGGCTACGGCTCGCCGCGAAGGCCGCTTTGGTTTTCACCCCATACCATATTGTACACCCGCCGCATTGTCAAAGCGACCTGTGCGCGGGTATACTGCAAAAGCAGCCTGATAGCGCCGGGCTTATGCCTCTTGATCGGCGTAGTCCGTGCTATCTCCGGGCAAGGAAAAAGCGCTGTGCCGCAAAGAGCGCGCTTTGCAAGCCAGCAGGAAAGGAACCGTCATGACATTGCAAACCGGCCTCAGCGGAGAGGCCACCACTGTTGTTGTGCATGAAAATACCGCCGCCGCCGTCGGAGCCGGTGGAGTCGACGTTTTTGCCACCCCTATGATGATCGCCCTCATGGAAAACGCTGCCTGGCGTGCCGTTGCAGAGCATCTCGATCCTGGCCATGTCACCGTAGGCACCCTGGTCAACGTCAGGCACCTGGCCGCCACGCCCCTGGGTCAGCGCGTGCGAGCCCGTGCCGAACTGCTCGAAATCGACCGTCGGCGCCTGGTCTTCAGAGTCGAAGCCTACGACGAACGGCAAAAGATCGGCGAAGGTATTCACGAGCGCTTTATAGTCCAGTTAGAGCGTTTTCTGCAAAATCCGGCATAGAGCTGACGAGCCGACGCAAAGTATTGCCAATTGTCGCAAAGTATGGTATCATGTGGGTGCGTCAGAAGATTGTAATCTCTTGTGACCATCCATCTGTTCGGGGATGTCGGGTTTCGACAGACGAGCAGGTTGATAAATTGCAAGCCGAGGTGTCGGTACGCACTCTCGTTAAACAACCGACAAAAAATAGTTGCCAACAACAGCAACACCAAACTCGCTCTCGCTGCTTAATAACCAGTGAAGTGACGTCTCTCCGGCTTTTGTCTCTGGAGCCGGTCCGAGGCGACGAAAACAGGGGCTGCTCTGACGAGGACCGCCTTCTAATCGCCAGCTAAGCCCAGAGGGCCAGCGTGATGCAATCCTGTCGACGGGAGTTCACCACGTAAAGCCAAAACATCGACTAAGCTTGTAGCACATTTTTCGATCGGCACGCTTGGACAGGGAGTTCAACTCTCCCTCATCTCCACCACTCAAAGAGGCTGGAAGCAAGGCTATAAACCCGCTTCCAGCCTCTCTTTTTGCAATTTACTGATGATCGCCTGGATGGTCAAATCAGTGCAATTGACAGCTTCGTTGACAGCTTTAGACCAATTGACAGCTTTTGCTATTGTTTTCTAGATTGCCTCTGGTTGCAGCTTTAATGAAATCTCTTTACTGTTTACAACCAGAAGATTCCCTAGTCGCAGTAAAAACGTTGCAAATGCCTGACTGTGGACAACAAATATGGGAAGACGGGCTAGTTTAATGTATGATTCACGATTAGCAGGGTTTAGATTAACATCCTTCGGTGCTAATTGTAGTGAAGTTGGTAAAGCATAGTTAAATAGTAGATATGGGCAAGGGGTTAATTGTGCTTTATCAAGATCTATTTCTCCTCTTGAGAGATCTATATCTGTATTATCA
>DASZXF010000092.1:0-1545 GCA_035546055.1 Ktedonobacteraceae bacterium | reverse complement strand
GAACTGGCTGAGCTGGGCACGAGGAGAAGCGCCAGTGACGCCGATATCAAGCGCGCCTATCGGCGCTGGAAATATACGCTCTCGCCTGAGGAGGATCGGGCCGAGTTGGAGCAATTGACGACGATGTATCGCTCGCTGCGGCGCAGGAAACGCCGCAATGATCAGGATGACTAACGACTGCGCGCTCCAGCGCGCAACTGCAACAGCGCGAGAGCTTTCCGCCTGGTTTCAAGCATGAGACCGTATCCGAAAGGCACGTCGCTGGAAATCCATTTCTCTCTTACCAGGACGATCTATCGATAATGATGTCAGAAAGAGGCATTCCACAGGATACGTTTCCTTGGCGAGGCAATCTCGACACACCCAGCGTTCGGGCGTCAGCAAAGACGCTGGATGTGCCGCCTGGATTGTCAACAGCACACGCCCTGTTTTTCTGATCTGGCTGATCGCTTTAGCTTTTGAGGAGCCAGAAACGGAGAACCCCGATCACGGCTCCGGCCAGGATCAGCCACACCGAATTGAGCTTGAAGCGCAGGAGAACCACAAAAGCCAGCAACGCCATAGCTCCAGTCACCAGATCAGGAAGCGCATGTTGCCCCAGTTGGATGAGTACGCCTGTCATCAGCGCCAGGGCAGCTGCATTGACCCCATCGAGCAGGGTAGCTGTCCAGGTGGCCTTGCGCAAGCGTGAGGCCACCGGATGAATGAGGACAATCAACACAAAGGAAGGCAAAAACATCGCCAGGGTCGCGAGCAGGGCCGCTGGCCAGCCTCCAAGCACATAACCGATGAAGGTAGCCGTTGTAAAGACCGGCCCTGGCGTGAACTGCCCGATGGAAACGGCATCCAGGAGTTGTTTGTCGGTGAGCCAGTGCAGGTTCTGGACCAGGTCGGTGCGCAGGAACGCCAGCAGCGTGTACCCGCTTCCATACACCACCGATCCGAGTTCGAGGAAGGTGAGAAAGATCAAACCCAGGCTGATGGGCGTAGCCGCCACGTCAATGCCAGCACGCAGCCAGGAGCCGAGTGCGGTAACCGGTTCCTGGACACTGGCGAACAGCGCCGGAAGTGCCAGGCTGAGCACCGGCGGTTTTGCCGCATCGTCCTTTCTTTTCCGTACCCGCCAGATCAGCAGGTGCAGCAAGCCATAGAGCGCCGCCCCCCAAAGAGCAAGATCAGGACATTCACTCCCAGCAAATACGCGGCGAGCACGAGCGCCGCCAGGCCGATGGCCAACGGTCCCTTGAAGATGGTGCGTCCCAGATTCCAGATGGCTTGCGCGATAATGGCCACGACGACGGGTTGAATACCATAGAACAGCCAGTCGATCTGAGGCAAGGCTCCATAGCTGACATACCCCCAGGCCAGCACCAGCACAATGAGCATGGCCGGTCCGATAAAACAGACCCCTGCAACCACCAGACCTGGCCAGCCTGCTCGAAGATAGCCCAGGTAGATCGCCAGTTCCGTCGAGGAGGGACCAGGGATCACATTGGTCACGCCCATCAGATCGACAAAACGCTCCTCGCTGACCCATTGGCGGCG
>DASZXF010000091.1:0-7441 GCA_035546055.1 Ktedonobacteraceae bacterium | reverse complement strand
GGCCAGAGCCAGCGCGCCAACAATGGCAGTAAAGAGAACCGTAATCAGGGCAGGAGCAATACGTAACTGCTGCAGCGCGATCAGAGCTGCGAAGCCGATGATGGCCCAGCGCGCGATATTGGCCGGAATGTCAGGGTTGCCCATCCGCGAGGCCGCACTCGTCCCGCGCACGATATCCCCGGCGAAGACGCCCAGCACTGTGCCCAGAAAGAGCACCAGGATGGCTACGAAGACATTAGGGATGTAGTCAACCAGACCGGTCAACGTGCTACTGACCGTAGGCAGGCCCAGGGCATCGGTCGCGGGCACCAGGAAGAGCAGAAAGATGAACCAGAAGGCCACCCGGCCTAAAATCTGGGCACTATCTATCTTCATGCCCATCCGGTGCTCCATCCTGGTCATGCCGACGCGAGTGGCCAGCCGCTCAAAACCTACTTTACGTAACAGGAAGGTGATCGCTTTATCAACCGCGATACCGACCAGCCAGCCTACGAGCAGAATAACGAGAAAACCTACCAGGCGTGGGACAAAACCGAAAACTCCACTGAGCGCATATCCGAATGCGTTGATGATACTTCGGAGCATCAAGACCCCCTTTCTGGAATCCTCACTCTGACGTAAAAGTTCGCAACTTAACAACATCTGTCGGGTTACTCAGAATAGGATAGGAATTACTCACCTCTTCATACAAGTGAACAATGAAATATTAAGCGATTTTTAATAAATAAACGAAAACGAGGAATACACGAACCCGCAACCGTCTGCCAGACGGTTGCTGGTTCGTGTATTCCTCGTTTTCGATGAAATGCTCGGTTTTAGCCGTTGATGAGCTGAAGCGCTTGCTGGCGAAGATTTTGCAGACCTTCGCTCAGGCGCACGGGATAAGGCGTTTCAACGCTCAGGGCGCGGTAAAGCGCCGGGAGCTGGCTCAGGTTTTGCTGGGCGAGTTCGCGAATTTCTGAGAGCGGTGGCAGACTGCCGGGAATCATTTCGCCATTGCGCATGACCGGGCGCAGCAGGCGTTGATAGTGGGCCGGGCGTGGCTCGTGGGCGAGTTGAATGATATCTTCCTCCCAATGGGGATGGCGATAGACCTCCTTTTTGCCGGGCCAGGTCGATTTCGCGCCGGCCACTTTGACCTTGGGGTATTCGGTCCCGGCTGCGTCAACGTACCACACCTCTTTGTAGACCGCCCCCAGTGCGCCTCCCTCGATGCCGCGTTCCGCCGAGCCAGCGCCGCTGCCCAGCGAGGTGCCTACTCCAAAGGAATCGATGGCCGCGCCCGCGCTGATCAGTTCGGCAATCTTCCACTCGTCCAGGTCGTTGCTGGCCAGAATGCGCACAGTTTCCAGGCCGGCCTTGTCCAGTTGTTCACGCACATACAGGGTATCGGCGACCAGATCGCCGCTGTCCAGGCGCACAGCGGCCAGCGAATGGCCCAGGGTTTCCTGGAAGCGCAGAGCGACATTGATCGCGGTATGCACGGCCTGGCGCACATCATACGTGTCGAGCAGGAGCGTATAACGGTTGTAGGCCGCCGCGATGGAGGCAAAGGCCTCTTCTTCGGTGGGAAAAAGCTCGATCAACGCGTGAGGCACCGTCCCTGTGGCGGGCAGACGAAACTCATAGGCCGCGTTGAGCAGCGATGTACTGGAACAGCCGCCAATATAGGACGCGCGGGCGACGGTCAGCGGCTCCTGAGCGCGGCGGAAAGCAAACTCCGAGACGCGGCGTGTCTTACCATCCATCTCAGCCGCGTACACAATGCGCGAGGCTTTGGTTGCCACCAGGGTCGCCAGGTTGACAGCCTGCAGCAGGCCGGCCTCAATCAGCATGGCCTCGCGGAAAGGCGCGGTCACGCGCATAATCGGTTCCTGGGGGAACGCAATGGAGCCTTCCGGCATAGCCAGCACTTCTCCTGTGAAGCGCATGGTACTCAGTTCATCGAGAAAGCCCGCGTCATAATCGCGGATATGCGCCAGGAAACGCAATTCTTCGGGTGTGTAGCGGAAAGCCTGGATAAATTCCAGCGCCGCCTCGATGCCCGCGACCAGCAAATAGCCGCCACCGAAAGGCGCCGTGCGGGTATAAAGGTCAAAGGTGGTTAGCCCGTTGAAGCCAGTGCGCCAGCTTACATAGGCCGCGTCAGGGTGGTACATATCAGTCATCAATCCTGCATGGATATCTGGTGCTCGACGATGCATGAGTTTCTCCTCTTTATCCTTGCCAAATAGCGAGTTAGTGTATAGTATACAATATGTCAACAAATTGTGAAAGAAGTGGCCCGATGATCATCCAGAGTTTGCATTGACAGGCTAATCTCCCATATGATACGCTTTTATTCGATACTAACACTACTTTAGCCAGTGTGCTTGTGCCAGATAGGATGAGCGCCCTTAACGATTCTGCTGGTAGAGAGCTGCGCGGAAAGGAGCTGTTCGTTTCGTTGGAATGTGTCACCCTCTGTCCAGCTTTTGCCTGTTTTCTACTTGAAGGCGGAAGTCATTACGTACAAAACCACATGAAGGAGTACAGACGACGATGAAGCGCGAAATTACCATGACGGTGAACGGTCAACAACATCATTCCGAGGTTGAACCCCGGTTGTTGCTTGTCCATTATTTACGTGAAGTGTTAGATCTGACGGGAACCCATGTGGGCTGTGATACTTCGCAGTGTGGTGCCTGCACTGTGTTGTTGAATGGCGAGTCGGTGAAATCCTGCACAGTGCTGGCCGTGCAGGCCGATGGCGGCTCCGTGACCACGATTGAGGGACTGGCTCCCTCGGAGGAAGAACTTCATCCCATCCAGAGCAGTTTCTGGGAAAAGCATGGCCTGCAGTGCGGCTTCTGCACGCCTGGCATGATTATGGCTTCATACCAGTTGCTCAAGAACAATCCCAATCCAACCGAGGCCGAGATCCGCAAAGGCCTGGAGGGGAATATTTGCCGCTGTACCGGTTATCAAAATATTGTGCGGGCTGTCCAGCACGCTGCTGAAGAGATGCGCACATCCACTTCTGCGCCCGTGGGCGCCAGTGGTGCCGAGTAGTTTTTGATCCTGATTTTCTGTTGCACGTTCTCCTGTTGCGCGTGACGCATCTGTGATGAGATGCGCGATGTGCGGGAGGCTTTTTCTGTTGCCAGAAGATCACTCTGTTCTTGCTGGCAGCGTTGCCTAAAGAAAGGATCGTCTCGTATGGGTATTGCAGCTCTGGTGGGTTCGCCGGTCAAGCGGCGCGAAGATCCGCGTTTGATTACTGGTCAGGCGACCTATGTGGATGATATTAAGCTGACCGGGATGTTGCATATGGCGGTGCTGCGCAGTCCCTATGGTCATGCGCGCATCAATAGCATTGATACATCAGCTGCGCGGGCTTTGCCGGGTGTGGTGGCGGTGTATACGGCGGAAGATCTGAAGGGTGTGGTTGGCAGTGTGCCGGTGGCGGTGCCAGTGGGACACATCACCGAGGGTATGGGAGTACGCGGTCCCCTGGCGGAAGGCAAGGTGCGCTTTTATGGCGATCCTGTGGCGGTAGTGGTGGCTTCTGACCGTTATGTGGCTCGTGACGCGCGCGATCTGATCGAGGTCGATTACGAGCCTTTGCCCGCCGCGATTGATGTTGAGAAGGCCATGCAGCCCGATGCGCCTCTGCTCTACGAGGATTTTGGTACCAACGTGGCGTTGTCCAGCCATCCCGATTCGACGGAGATTGATAAGGTCATGGCGCAAACGCAGGCCGATGGCGGGGTGGTGTTCAAGGCGCGCTTTGTCAATCAGCGCCTGGCGCCGATGCCGATGGAGACGCGCGGAGTGGTGGCGCAGTTTAACAAGGCTGATAAGAAATTGACGGTGTGGAGTTCCTCGCAGATTCCGCACCTGCTGCGCAATCTGCTCGCCTCTCAGCTTGGTCTGCCTCAGCACCAGGTTCACGTGATTGTCCCGGAGGTCGGTGGCGGCTTTGGTTGCAAGCTGAACGTTTATCCTGAAGAACTGGTGGCCTCGTTCGCGACGATGAAGCTGGGGCGTCCGGTCAAATGGATTGAGGAGCGCAGCGAAAATCTGGCGGTGACCATCCATGGACGCGATCAGGTCGACTATGTGGAGGTGGCGGCGACGAAAGAGGGCAGGCTCACGGCGGTGAAAATCTACGGTATTGCCGATCTGGGTTCGTATTCGCAGATCTTTACTGATGTGATTATGATCGCCTTTGGCTTCCCCGTTTCGTGCGGCTCCTATGATATTCCCAATCTGCACATGAGCTTTGATCTGGTCTTCACCAACAAAGTGCCGACTGACGCCTATCGCGGGGCGGGTCGTCCAGAGGCGACCTACCTGATTGAGCGCGTGATGGATCTGCTGGCGCGCGAGGTGGGCAAAGATCCGACCGAGGTGCGCAAACTCAACTTTATTCAGCCTGATCAGTTCCCCTACAAATCGGCGGCGGGCGCAGTTTACGACACTGGCGATTATGAACCGGCGCTGAACAAGGCCATGGAGATGATCGGCTACCAGGAGCTGCGCGAGGAGCAGGCGCGGCGACGGGCCAGCGGCAGCAAGAAGCTGCTGGGCCTCGGCGTCTCCTCCTACATTGAGATCTGCGGCTTCGGCCCGAAGGGGACCGCGCCGGTGGGCCTCTACGAAAGCGCGCGTATGCGAGTCGAGCAGAGCGGGACGGTGATGGTGTACACCGGTTCTTCGCCGCATGGCCAGGGCGAAGAGACGACCTTCGCGCAGATTGTGGCCGAGGATTACGGGATTCCGCTGGAGCAGGTGGTAATTCTGCACGGAGATACCGACTCCACGCCAGAGGGACGCGGTACTTATGGCAGTCGCACCACGGCGGTAGGCGGTTCGGCGGTCTACACAGCCGCGCAGCGCCTCAAAGAGAAGATGAAGCAGATTGCCTCGCACATGCTGGAGGCCAGTGTAGAGGATATCACCCTGGAGGATGGGAAATTCACCGTTTCCGGCTCGCCGCAGAAGTCCGTCACCTTTAACGCAGTGGCCATGACAGCCAATCTGTCCAATACCCTGCACCCGAGCATCGAGCCTGGTCTGGAGACAACCGTTTTCTGGGAGCCTGAAGCCTGTGTCTTCCCCTTCGGCACGCACATCTGCGCCGTTGAGGTGGATCGCGACACCGGCGAGGCCAAAATTGTGCGCTATGTCGCGGTCGACGACTGCGGACGCCAGTTGAATCCGCTGCTCATCGAGGGCCAGGTTCACGGCGGCATCGCCCAGGGGGTCGGCCAGGCCATGTTCGAGGGCGTCGAGTACGGCGAAGACGGACAGTTGCTCACTGCCTCCTTGATGGACTACGCCATGCCTTACGCGCACGAACTGCCGCACTACGAACTCGGCAGTACCATCACTCTCACGCCGGTGAATCCGCTGGGCGTGAAGGGCGTGGGCGAGGCCGGTACCATTGGCTCGACCCCGGCGGTCGCCGCTGCCGTGGCCGATGCGCTGGATATCGCGCACGTCGATATGCCCTTTAAACCTGAAAAACTGTGGAAAATCATCCACCAGCAATAGAAGGAGTACAAGTATGTCCATTCCAGCAGCCTTTGATTACCATGTCGCGAAGACGGTGGATGATGCTGTAGCGCTGCTTGAGCAGTACGGCGACGAGGCCAAACTGCTGGCTGGCGGCCATAGCCTGCTGCCGACCATGAAGCTGCGCATGGCTCAGCCCGGCCATTTGATCGATCTTGGCCGCATTGATGGCCTTTCCTACATTCGCGAGGAGGGCGATCACGTGGCGCTTGGCGCGCTGACCACCTATAGCCAGATTGTGCGTTCGGAACTGCTGCATCGCTATTTCGCGCTTCTGCCCGAAGGCACCGAGCAGATTGGCGATCAGCAGGTGCGCAATCGCGGCACCATCGGGGGCAGCGTGGCCCACTCGGACCCCGCCGCCGACATGCCCGGCCTGGTGCTGGCCCTCAAAGCCGGGATCGTAGCGCAGGGACCGAACGGTAAACGCGAAATCGCCGCCGATGACTTCTTCCTCGACCTCTTCACCACCGCGCTGGAGCCGAACGAAGTCGTCACAGAGATTCGCGTTCCCAAACTGCCCGCGCACTCCGGCAGCGCCTATGAGAAACTCGCCAACCGCGCCTCGCATTACGCCGTCGCGGGCAGCGCCGTTGTCGTCACCCTCAACGCCGATGGCACCTGCGCCTCCGCCAGCGTCGTCATCACCGGCGCCTCCGTCAAGCCCACGCGCGCCAGCGCCGTCGAAGCCGCCCTGGTCGGCAAAAAGCTTGACGAAGCCACCATCGCCGCCGCCGCCAGCCACGCCGCCGACGGTCTGGAACTGGTCGAAGATATCCACGGCTCCAAAGCCTACCGCGCGCAAATGACCACCGTCGTCACCAAACGCGCCCTCGCCCGCGCCCTCGAACGCGCATAGCTATTCGTTCGCGCGCAAACAAAAAGAGGGAGGGATCAGCTAAACCAGCCGATCCCTCCCTCTTTTATGTGCCTTAACCATCCAATGACGTACTTCAATGCTATAAAGAGCCACTGACGCAGCTTCACCCGGCGATTGAGGAATGAGCAAGGCTGTTCGTTCTCCCCCGAGGACTCGCTGAAGCGGCCCTCTTTCTCGGGGGAGAAGCTTTTGGGGATGCGCCGCTGTAATTTTCGCGCTCAGAGTAGTTAGTTAAAGAGCAGCAGCGAGTCCTCTGAGATGGTCCCGATAACAGGTGCCGTTATCCCGTCGAGAATAAAAAGCTGAGGCAAGCGGCGCCATCGGAAGCTTCCTTTGTTCATGCTATTTGGGCGAAGTTTCAACTGTGGGCAGCGCCGGCATCAGCGCGGCTTCTGCGTCATCAGTCGGGCGCTGAGCGTCTGAAAGGTCGGCGGAATCGGCAGGAGACGGAGATTTAACGGCCCGGAAAACGAGTTTATTCGAGATGAAGAAGTTGTAGAAAAATTGCGCAATCATGCCGATGAAGCTGTCGGTGTAATCATTAATGTGGAATGCGAAGTGGAGCGTCCACGCCACGGCCAGAGAAATCAACATCGCGGAAATGCTGGTCAACTGACCTTTAAAGGCCCGTCGTACCCATTCCCAGCCGTGAATATCTTTGACCTGTTCCCGGTAAGTAAAAAGCTGATTCAAGGTGAAGTTTGCAGTATTGCTGATTTCAAAGGCACAGAACCAGGATAGAGGATAGAGGAAGTTGCTGGTTTGAGGGATAGCCAGACCCCAAAGTTGCTCGAAGACAAACAACGCCCCTTCATTGATGAGGATGCCGACGCCGCCAACCATGCCATAGCGAACAATACGTATGTTTAAGAGTCGCTTTATGAGAGAGATCATATGCTGGTGCTCCTGTGCCCTCTGTATTAATAGATAGATGCGATAATCGTGACCATCCTATCACCTTCTTTTTTTTCCTGCAAGCAATTACCCCATTTTGCCTACCCG
>DASZXF010000090.1:0-2389 GCA_035546055.1 Ktedonobacteraceae bacterium | reverse complement strand
CCAGTATTCATACTGCATATGCCGGGCCGTCTCGTTGGCCTGCTCCTGGCCCAGCAGACGCCCGACGACATAGAGCGACATGTCGATGCCAGCGGAGATACCGGCGGAGAGGATGACATGCCCGTTGTCTACATAGCGCTGGTCGGGGCAAAGAGTGGTGTGGGGAGCCAGGGCGGCCAGTTCATCAAAAGCCTGGTAATGGGTGGTGGCGGACAGACCGTCCAGCAGACCAGCTCTGGCCAAGACCAGCGCACCGGTGCATACAGATAGCAGGAGTTCGACCCGGCCAGCCTGCTCTCTGACCCAGTTGACCAGCACTTCATTGTGAATCTCTCGCCGTGTGCCCTGACCACCAGGCACCAGGAGAATATCAGCCTGGGGAGCATTTGCCAGGGTGAAAGTGGGGTTGACGCTCAGACCGTTGCGCGCGATGACCGGCCCGGCTTTTTCCGCGACGGTATAGACATTAAAGGGCCGCTCGCCTGCCGCACGCAGGCCTGTGACGGCAAAAACCTCAAATGGTCCGCAGAAGTCGAGCACTTCCACGTCGTCGAAAATGAGAATTGCTATATTTCGTGTCATGAAGAGGATATCCTTCAGGGTTCTTGTTTCTCGCCTTCCTGCATGTCAGGGACACCCTCGGCGAAAGGAGGGTGTCCCTTGCTGGACGCACCACCACCGGCTCCAGGCGTTTCTCCAGGCGGCTCCAGGCGGCGCCGGGTCAGCCGGCGGCGGCGCATACCAAAGAAGTAGTAGAGCACGCCGAAGAAGAGAATAATCAGGATGACCGGTACAATATGCGAGGGATCAGTCACGCTGCCGGTACCGGGGTAACGGTAGATGCCATGCGAGGCAACCAGCAACTGGGTATAATTGACATCGCACTGCACCAATCCGGCGAAAGGCTGATTGCCCGGCAGACCGGTGGCAACCTGGTTCCAGTTCTGACCGCTGTCATTGCTGCGCAGCACGCCAATGCCGCTGGAGGCGTAAACCAGGGTGGGCTGATTGGCATCGAGAAGGATGGCGCGTATTTTAAGGTCGGCCAGGGAGGATTGACTCTGTGCCCAGTGCTGTCCGCCATCGCTGGTGCGGAAAAAGCCATGGTCGGTTCCGGCAAAGATCAGATCGCCTCCACTACTGAGAACCGCGCCCTGGGCCAGCGTGTTCACGCCGACATTGGCCGGCAAACCGGTATTCATCGTCTGCCAGTGCGCGCCGCCGTCGTTGGAGCGATAGATAGCACTGGCGGACGCCGTCCAGAGTATCTGCTGAGTGGAGTCGTAGAGCACGCTGACCAGGGCACCCGCCGGGAGATCGCCGCTCACGCTACTCCAACTCGCTCCGTCATTCCGACTCATCAGCACGCCTGAATGGGCGCTCGCCGCATAGATCACCTGGGGAGTATCGATATCGAAGCTCAGTGCGCTATAGCTATCGGCGGGCACGCCGGCCACTCGCTGCCAGGAAGCGGCGGAGTCCCCGCTGACAAACAGGCCCGCCGAGGTCGCGGCATAGAGCTTTTTCCCGGAGGTGGCAAAAGCCAGGGCATTCACCGCCAGCGGCGTGGGCAGACCGGCGCTGCTGGCCCGCCAGTGCGCGCCGGCATCATTGCTGGCGAAAATGCCAGCACGCGCATCTCCGGCATAGACATGCTGCAAGTGTCCGGGGTCCACGGCCAGAACCTGGATATTCTGCTGCGGCAAACCGCTGGCCTGCCAGGAACCTCCACCCAGTATCCCGGTATTCGAGGCACAGGAGGTCAAAAGCACAAGCAAACCGATCAGCAAGAGAAGTCCCGCGCCAGTTCTCCACTGGCCAGCGCGCCACGCCGTTTTCATAGTTGATGCCATCTAAAACTTTCTCATGAACCAGCTATCCCAGCAGATCAATGTTTTCGCCCAGGCCGCGTTCCTGCGCCTGCATAAACACGCGAGCCGCAACCGTGATATCCTCCAGGGCGACTCCCACGGCTTTAAAGACCGTAATATCAAAAGAGGAATTGCGCTGTGGACCATCGCCGGCCACTACGTCCGCCAGGTCCCAGACACTCTCCCAATCCAGTTTACCCGCGTTAGCCGGAATGAGCAGATCGCCGGCCTCGGCTCTGGCCTGCTCCACCGAATCGGTGACGATCAGACTGGAGCGCTCCAGCGTCTCGGTGTCAAGCTCGCGGCGCTTCGGCCAGGTAGAGCCGATGGCGTTGACATGACAACCGGGTTTGAGCCACTCACCGGCAAGCACCGGTTCGCTCGCATTGGTCGCCGTAATTACTACGTCCGCATCCTCCACCGCCTCACGCGCGCCCGCCACCGCCCGCACTTCAATACCTGATTGCCGGGCCATGCGCTCACAGAACGCCTCGCAGGTGGGCTGACGCCGGCTGTAA
>DASZXF010000089.1:0-16902 GCA_035546055.1 Ktedonobacteraceae bacterium | reverse complement strand
AACCCTGTAGAGCCTGATAAAATCACAGCAGGAATATGCTTCTAAAACAATATGCACAGTATAACATTCTGGAGCAAGAGGATACAGTGATAGCCCTCACATTCCCCCTTCATCCCTCGCCGTTCGCAAGCGGGTAGCTTTTTCTCTAAAGGATTGCCCGGGTTGTCAGATGTTGCTGGTTTCAGCTCAAGTAAAAACCAGCGGCATCTGACAACCCGGACAATCCTTTAGAGAAAAAGCTGCCCGCTTGCGAACGGCAAGGGATGAAGGGGGAATGTGAGGGCTATCACTGTATCCTCTTGCTCCAGAATGTTATACTGTGCATATTGTTTTAGAAGCATATTCCTGCTGTGATTTTATCAGGCTCTACAGGGTTTTTGCTGCTTCTTCTCTGTGATGCAGGCGGGGAAAAGCGGTAGAAGGATGGTTATGGCCGCGACGCCTTTCTCTCACATGCAATATTCATCTATTTCTTCCCTTCACTTCGCGGGAAGCGAACGGCTTGCCCTGGCCGGTATGCTTCAGCAGATCGCCCGCAATGCGCGTGAACTGCTCCACCTGGACGATTGCGTTGTGGCCCTGCTGGATAAGACAGGTACCAGCTTTATGCCCCTGGCCTCCGCGTGCGAGATCGCCACGCCTGAGTCGAACGCCTTTCCGTGGCGTCAGGGACCGCTGGCGGCTCTGGCGCGGCAGCGGGAGGCGCTGTTTGTTCCTGGGATGGGCTTGAATGCGTACATGCAACCTGCCCCGGCGTCCAGTTGTACTCTCGCCTGCCTGCCGTTGTACGAGCAGGAGCATCTGCTGGGGGTTCTGCTGGCCAGTTCATCAGCGCAGGAGGCCTTTAAGGCGGAACATCTGCCCGTGCTAGAGCTGCTGGCCGAACAGGCCAGGCTGGCTATACATAACGCGCACCAGGCTGAACTGGTGCGTGACGCTCAGCGCATGAAAGCCAATTTTCTCTCGCTGGTGACGCATGAACTGCGCTCGCCGCTCAATACCATTAATGGGTATCTCGATCTTTTGCTGGAGGGTATCGCGGGTGAGATCAGTGAGCAGCAGCAGGAATTTATTCGCCGCGCCCGCGCGGGCAGCGAACATCTCTATGCCTTGCTCGAAGATCTGCTGCTCGCCGCTCGTGCCGATGCCGGACAACTGCGCCTGAACCTTGCCCCTGTGGCTCTGGAAGAACTGGTGACGAGCGCGATTGAGGAACTGGAAGTGACCGCGCTGGACAGCCAGGTTGAACTGGCCGCCGATTTGCCTGCCGGTTTGCCCACTTTGCTGGCCGATAGTGTGCGCGTGCAGCAGGTCTTGCGCAATCTGCTCATAAATGCCCTGCGCTTTACGCCCTCTGGCGGTCGTGTTCTTGTCAGCGCGCGCCTCCTGCCAGCGCGGCAGGAGGGAGAAACGGAGCAGATCGAGGTAAGGGTGCGAGATACCGGCATTGGCATTGCCCCGGAGTACCACGAGCGTATTTTTGAACGCTTCTTTCAGGTACCACGCCGCGAAGGAGGCCGCACCAGCGGTCAGGGTCTCGGACTGACCATCGTCAAATTGATCGTGGAACTGCACGGAGGCCGGGTCAGCGTCATCAGTACACCCGGCCAGGGGAGCACATTCCTTTTTACCCTGGAAACTCAACCTGGCTAGCTACTCATCATCACCGCAGCCATCCCCATGATCCCGGATCAGGGCAACCCGCCTGTTTCTCTTAGCTCAGGGAAGAAGAAAGGAACTGGCGCAGCGGATCGCGGTCCGCCGCGCCAGTTCCTCTCTTCTTCTCTGGTTCAGCGCAGAGCCGACCAGGGATGGCCTTCAGCTTACGAAAACTTTATCTTATGCCCGATGAGCTGGTACGCGCAGCACCCAGTCGGAACCATTCTGTTTATCGCGGCTATCCACGCCCCAGCGCCACGCGGCCAGGTTAAACACAATTACAGCCAGAACAAGCAGCGCGAATTCCATGTTTTTCCTTCTTTAAAAAAGACTATCCTTGCTTTCGTCTACGAGTCGTTTTTGTCCGGTGATATCACTTGTCTAAAGTATAAATCCATGGTATTATCAAGTCAAGGAATTGATTTTAATCATAATGATCGAAAAAATCGATAGGAGAAAGGCCATGGAATTTCGCCAACTGGCAACCTTTCGCATGGTAGCCGAGACTCTAAGCTTCAGCCGCACGGCTCAGGCCTTGAACTATGTGCAGTCAAGCGTCACGGCCCAGATTCAGAGTCTGGAAGAAGAGTTGGGTGTGCGCCTCTTTGATCGCCTGGGCAAGCGCGTGGCCCTCACTGACGCCGGCACGCGGCTGCTGCCATACGCGGAAAAGTTGCTCAGTTTGAGTGATGAAGCGCGCTGTGTGGTCACCGGTGGCGATGCCCCGGTGGGTACGCTGACCATCACGGCCCCGGAGAGCATCTGCACTTATTGCCTGCCAGAAGTGTTGAGCCAGTTTCGCCAGCGCTTTCCCCAGGTCAAACTACTTTTCCGCCCCAACTCATTTCTCGATATTCGCCGGGTCGTCAGCGAAGGCGAGGTCGATGTCGCCTTTATTATTGAAGAGTTCATGCATTCCAACGCCCTCAAAGTCGAAGCCCTCACTCCCGCGCCGCTGCACCTGCTCGTCTCTCCTGATCATCATCTGGCTCGCTGCGGCCAGGTGCGCACATCCGACCTGGAGGGAGAGCAATTCTTGCTCACTGAAGCCGGTTGCGCCTATCGCAATGCCCTGGAACGCACCCTGAACGCAGCTGGCGTTCACATCTCTACCAACCTGGCTTTTGACAGCGTTGAAGCCATCAAGCAATGCGCCATCGCCGCCATGGGGATTGCTTTTTTGCCTGCCATGACCGTCGCACGCGAACTGGAGAGCGGGAGCCTGGTGGCTCTCAACTGGGAGAATCAGCAGTTTGGCGCCGTGATTCAGATGCTCTGGCATAAAGATAAATGGCTCTCACCGGCTCTGCAAGCGTTCCTGGCGGTCGCGCGAGATGTTCTGCGGCCCCAGGAGTCATTGTTGCCCTTGACTCACTAAGAATTGCGTGCTATGCTCAATTTATTCCAGTGTGTGTCAGTCGGTCGGTTGGAGAAGAAAGGAGAGAGAGGCAAGTCGCGCGCGGAACTGCCGGATTTCTGGAGCTGGTATCCAGCGCAAGAACGGTATGATCAGCGTGTCAGAGTTGCCAGGCAGGCGCTTCAACCGAAAGTGTTTCACTACAAAAAGGAAGGCGGACAGACTATGGGTATACTACGGGTTATGTCCCGGCGTGGTGACGAGCGGGTTATGTGGGATCAACAGAAAGCTGCTGCCGGCGATACAGAAGCAGCTGCGGCCATACGCGAAGCTGAGCGCATTTTTCAAGCTGAGCGCGCCCGAGGCGCGACAGCCTTTAGAGTTGAAGCTGGCAAGCCTGTAGAGCGGATTGAGCAGTTTGACCGAACTGCCGAGCAAATCGTCATGGTGCCCCGCGTCGTAGGTGGCTAGGAGGGCCGGCTATGCTACAAACACTGAGCCTCTTTTTGGGAATCTGGCTTCTTTTTCTCCTGCTGGCCATTTACTACCTCTCACAAACCCCTGATGGCCGGGTTGGACGTTTCCGCGAGTCAATGAGCGAGCACCTTTCGGCAGAGAGCCGGGCCAAGGTCTTGCTGCGTGAGATGCTTTCCGAGGGCCAGTATCAGCAATTGATGAAGTTTGGATACCTGGAGGTCAACAGTCCTTCTATCGAAAACAGGGTCTACCGTATTCCCGGTTCAGGTGGCCTGGTCAAAGTCTATGAAAAAGGCAGCGCTGTGATGGAGCTTTGCTTACAACCTGCTGAACCATTGCCAGATGGAGATGTCGTTGTTATGCATAAACTCATGATTGAAGCAAACGAACAGGAATACCTGCAAAAAGCGAATCATTTTGCTCCGGGGATCATTTCCCTGCGCTGCCAGCATCTATAAATGCCGTTCCATCAGGAATCGCGCTTGCTGGACTCTCTCATGACGACCATCCCTGGTTGTCCCACAGGAGGATGACCAGGGACCACTTTTGGAGAAAACGCCAACCTTCCCGCTCCTCCTCTGCCTGACTGGCGCAAGACACTTACATCGGTATAATTACCTAGTTACCTCCCAACAGGGTAGTCGTCGCAGAAAATGACACCTTTTTTCTGGCATTGTGTGAGGTATTATGAAAAATAACACAACATCCTCGGTTCAAACTGCTCCGTTGGCCAACAGTCTAAGTGGTCTTCTCAGGCCGTCAGTGGTGGTTGGCGTCCTCTATATTCTGCTGGTTGGGGTAGTGGCGATCCAGAACCATTATACCGCGCTCGACTTTGTGCATATCGGCACGGTCTGGGCCAATCATGATCCGTCAGGCACCTGGGGATATGATGGGCAGTATTACTATCAGATGGCCCATAATCTTTTTCAGGCATATCAGTATATGGATAATGCCTCTTTCCGCGAGCAGCATCTTTTCTATGGCCTGGTCGTTGGTGTGCTTAGTTTCGGTCAGCCTGCGCTGATTCCTTATATGCTTCTGCTGGTCAACTTTTTGTCAGTCGTTCTGGCTGTTGAATTACTCTCTCGCCTGCTCGTTAAATATGGCTTTTCGCCCTGGTTTAGCCTGGCGCTGGGCCTCTATTTTGGTCAGGCCGAGGGTGTTTTATTTGACACGGCGGAGCCGCTCACGTATTTTCTGGTCTGCCTGGGGGTGTGGCTGGTTGTCGAGAAAGAACGCTACTGGCTGGCGGCCATTATGCTGGGGCTGGCCACGTTGACGCGCGAAATTGCCATTCTTTTTTCCATCGCGTATCTCTGCACCTTTATCGTGCGCAGACAATGGCGACAGAGCCTGCAATTTTTCTTGCTGAGTATTCTGCCGTTCTTTCTTCTGCTGCTGGCTCTGCGTCTGATCTATGGGCAATCAGGCGTGACCTTCACGCGTCCCTTTGAGCATGTGCCCTTTGCTGGCATTTTCTATCACTCCGATGCTCCCAGGAAATTTTACCTGCTTCTGCTGTTGATGTTTCTTCCTACCGTGGCCGGCTGGCTTCTGGGGATTGTGGACCTCTACCGCAAAGTGTGGAAAGGACAGGGGCCGTGGCTCCAGCGTTTCAGTCCGTATTACCTGAGTTTGCTGGCCAACCTGCTCATGATTACGCTGATGTCCCATTCATCCTATGATGAGCTGGTCTCCTGTGGACGCATCGCGACGGGCATCGTCCTGGCCGCGCTACTCTATGCCCTCACTACCCGCCAGAAGTGGCTTCTCTGGTGTGCGCAATTCTATACAGTTACCTTCCTGTTCGCCGTCGTCGGCACGCTGCTTCACTGGCCGTCATTTATCTCCTGACGCCCAATGAACTCTGAGCGTTTCAGACAAAAGGGAAAACAAGGCGCCGGTCCCGCGAACACAACTCGCGGAGCCGGCGCTTTTTCACTGCCATGCGAGATATCTGCTTCGATATCGGGAAAGCAAGGAATAGGCGAGATCAACTTTTGGATGCTTGTTTGCTTTTTGCGTCTTTTTAAAGGGGAGGAATAGACAATAGATCTACCTAATCCTCTCGACTACAGCAAAGAAATCACATATAATCAGGAGAAGATTATCCAGCCTGAGACTGTTATGTATGTCATGGCTCGGAGAAGGTAGGTGTTGAACTATGGAATGTCCCAACTGTAAGGCGCAGAACCGTAGTGGTGTGCGCTTCTGCAGCAATTGCGGGCAGCGGATGCCCCCGGACCCGGCGGGCCAGGGCGTTCCTCCCACGGTCCCCGCTGTCAGTGCGCGAGGTGGCAGTTCGCTCTCGATAGGTACACCTTTGCAGGGTGGGCGCTATGTGGTCAAAGAGGTGCTCGGCCAGGGAGGGATGGGAGCCGCGCTGCTGGCAACAGATAAGCGTCTGGATAGTAAGCTGGTAGTTATCAAAGAACTTATCTCGGACACGAATGATCCGACAAAACTCAAAGAGGATGAGGCGAATTTCAAGCGCGAAGTGGTGACATTGGCCCATCTCGATCATCCTTTGATTCCCAACGTTACTGATAATTTCGACGAGAATTCGCGCTTTTTTATGGTCCAGGAATACGTCGAAGGCGAAACCCTGGAGGGGCGCATTGATCGCTTGAATCAACCTCTGAACGAGCGCGATATCCTGATTTATGCTTCCGAAATCCTGGATGTGCTGGACTATCTTGCGCAGCAGACCCCGCCTATTATCCATCGCGATATCAAGCCTGCCAATATTATTATCAGCGCCAAGGATAAAAAGGCGCATCTGGTGGACTTTGGTATTGCGCGTGCGGACGCGGCGAAAAATGCCAAGCGCAAGCAGACTTCCGCGCTGGGGACGCCTGGCTACGCTCCTCCTGAGCAGTATCAGGGCAATGCAGATCCACGTTCCGACCTCTACGCGCTGGGAGCGACCCTGCACCATTTGCTGACCAATCGCGATCCACGCGGCCACCAGCCTTTCAGCTATCCGCCGGCGTGTACGCTTAATCCGCAGTTGTCCTCGGAAGTGGAGAGTGTGCTGGCCCGCGCTCTGCATAACGACATTAATCAGCGTTATCAAAGCGCGTCGGCCATGAAAAGCGATATTGATCACATTCTTTATCAGCGCTTTGGCATCGCCTCCGGGGCGCTGAGCGGCTACACCTCGTCGGGCACCATGACGGATCTCACCATGCCCGGCAGCGGAGCGAGCCTGATCGGCTCATCGGCCCAGGCATCCAATAGCAGTCCCAACGCACCTACCGTCCAGGGCGCGCCGACGTTTGCGCAAACCCCGCCCTATCGTGGTACGCCGTACACGCCGCTGCCTCCTGTTCCCGTTGGCACGGGGCCGACCATTCCGCCGCCACCGCCGGGCATGACAAATATGGCCATTCCGCCGCTGACGCCGGTTCCCGGCCCACCGACTCCACCTTATCTCTACCAGCAATCGCAGCCGATGCCTCCGATTCAGCCTCAGCAGCGCAGGCGCAATCCCTGGCTGATCGTCCTGGTGATTGTGCTGATCCTGCTGGTAGTGGCTGGTGGCACTTTTGGCGTGCTCAAACTGCGCGGCAATAGCTCACCCTCGACCACAACAGCTACCGGTACGCCGGGCATTTACGTGACCCCGGTGGCCAACGGCGAAAACATTGGCATCAGCGATGGCTCTTTCGCCTTTGATACCAGCCGCCCGGATGGAGACTTGAAAACGAAAGCGGCGGCGGCCCTGAGAGCTGGCAATGCCAGCCAGGCGAATGCTTACTGGCAGCAGGCGATAGCCAAAGAGCCGAATGATCCAGAAGCCCTGATTTACCTGGAAAATCAGAAAGTTCTGGCGGCGGGCGGTTTCCACGTGACCATTGTCGTGGCGACCATGCTGACCGGCAGCAACACCGGCGTGGGCCGCGACGATCTGCAGGGAGCCTATGTCGCTCAGAAAACTTACAATGATGGCTCGAAGCTCAACGGCGTCGGCGTGGTTCTGCTGATCGCCAATGGCAGTAGCAATGCCGCCAACGCCGCCACCGTGGCACAGCAGATTGTCCAGGCGGCCAGGGCCAACCCCACTATCATTGGCGTGATGGGCTGGCCCTATAGTTCGTATGCCGCCAATACCGTCAACATTTTTAAGGATGCCAAACTGCCCCTGGTATCAGAAACGGCTTCCAGCGATCTGCTGAGCGGCGTTTCGCCCTACTTTTTCCGCGTGTGTGCCTCGAATAAAAGCGAGGGCATCGCAGGCGCGGAGTACATCGAAAAGAAGCTGCACGCCAACAGCGTCATTCTTTTCACTGATCCGCTGAACGCCTACACCAGCAGCCTGGGGAAAGATTTTGCTGATCAGTTCCAGGCCGAGGGGCATACCATTGTCGCCACCGAAAACTATACCGTTGGCAAGGCCGCGACCATTGCTTCTGCCCTGCAGGATGCTCTGAAGAAATATCCCAACGCCCCGGATGTCCTGTACTTCTCGGGCTATGCCAGCGATATCAGTACGCTGATGACCGATCTGCCCACCAGCGGCTCCTGGTCCAATGTGCAGATTATGGGCGGAGATGCGCTCTACGAACTATCCGGCTATCAGCCCAGCTCGCGTATCAACTGGACGCGCCTGCATTTCACCACCTTCACCTATCCTGATGTATGGGATGCCTTGAAGCAGACGGCGCAGAAACCGGCCTTTTTCACGAACTATGCCAACGACTTTAACCCTGGCAATGTTCACGCGCCTGGCTATGGATGGACGCGCCCGGACAACGACGTGATTCTCTCGTATGACGCTCTGACCGCCATTCTGGTAGCTGCGAAAAACACCGGCAAGTCGCAAATTACCTCGGCGGATCTGGAGACTGCGCTGACTCAACTCAACGGCAAAAACGCCTTCCAGGGAGTGAGCGGCCAGATCGCCTTTGGCTCGGATGGCAATCCCATCAACAAGGCAGTCGTCATTCTCTACGTCTCCCCCAGGGGCTTTATCATGATCGATGGCGGCGCAACGCAGGGGCAATTCCTCCTGCAATAGCGCGCCACGCGGCCCATGAACAGGCAAAGAGAGCATCAGGCAGTATGGCTGGTGCTCTCTTTGCTTTCTTCTATGGCTGAATCAGCTCAGTTTTTGCCAGATATCGGCCTGGCTCAGGTGCGCTCCCTCCTCGATTTCGATGACCTTCTGCCGCGCTGTGCTGCCCTGGACAATGCGCAGGGCGCGCCGGTGTACTTTCAAGCGTTCCGCCAGCAAATTGAGCAGCGCGTCATTAGCCGCGCCATCTACCGGCGGAGCGGTGAGCCGTACTTTCAACGTATCCCCTTCCCGGCTGATCTGGTTTTTGCTGCTGCGCGGAATCACGCGCACCGTGATACGCATGGGCAGCTCTTACCAGCCTACAGGCAAGGCCTGCACGAGCAGAATCTGGAGAACGCCCAGCAGGACAAAACCGATGATAAAAGAGACATCAATAATGCCAATACGGGGCACAAAGCGTCGAATGGGAGTAATAAAGGGATCAGTGATTTTGGCCAGGAAGCGAAAGAAGGCAAAGCGCTCTTCGAGGCCGAACCAGGAAGCGAACATGCGGATAATCATAGCCAGGATCAGCAAGCCTATGCCGTAAAGGATAATTCCATAGATCAAACCATGATCCGGGGGAATACTCAATAACATCTCTTTACTCCTGTATGGTTCGTACCTCAATAAAGGTGAAGTTGAAGAATTTGCGCCGATAGATGTCAGTCACACGCACTCCGCGTAAGTCGGGCAGGGTGGTGATGTACTTCTGGACCAGTTGACCGATAGGTCGGGCGGCGGCATATCCGGCGACGGAAGAGAGGGCAGCAGAGGCCACGCGTGTGCGGGCGCGGTTGGAGACCAGGCCCAGCATTGTTCCCAGCGTAATCAACGAAACGCCCACCGCCAGGTTAGTGCCGCAGTTGGGATGAATCGCCAGTTCCGCCTCGCCGGCCTGGAGTCGTCTCAGCGCTTCATCCAGCGCCCGGCGAAGCTGGCCCAGATCGACATCACCGAAGATGGTAAAACCCTGCGAGGTTGAGCGAGCGCTCATACTCAAACCCTCGATATAGCCACTGAGAATGGTAATGGTTGCGTGCTCCAGCGCGTGATTTTGCCGTAATCTCCTGGCGGGGAGCATTTCCTGAATGTCCTGTGTGCTCATCTGTTTCCTCTTAACGCTCAAACGTGTTGCCGGTGATTCTCTGGCGGGCCGCTGCTCTTTTTATGTCTGTGCTGCCTGTCCCGCCGGCGGACGCTGACCAAAAATGGCTCGCCCCACCCGCACCAGCGTGGCTCCCTCCTCAATCGCGACCGTGTAATCATCCGTCATACCCATCGAAAGCTGCTCCCAGTTGCTGGCTGTGACCTCGTTGCGCAGATGCTCGCGCAGTGAACGCAGCGCGCGAAAGACAGGTCGCGCCTCTTCTGGATCGTGGACCAGCGGCGCAATCGTCATCAATCCTTCAATCCGTAACGCGGGCAACCCGGCAATCTGCCTGGCTATGGCGGGCGCATCCACAGGAGTCATCCCTTCTTTACTGGCCTCTCCAGAGACATTTACCTGGAGCAGAATGGCCAGCGTGCGCCCGTGTTCCTGGGCCTGGCGGCTGAGTACCTGCGCCAGGTGCAGACTATCCACGCTATGCACACAGGCGAAAGGCTCAACCACTTTGCTCGCTTTATTGCTCTGTAAATGGCCAATCAGATGCCAGCGTATCCCCTGCGGGTGGAAATGCTCGATCTTGGGCAGCGCCTCTTGCACACGGTTTTCACCAAAATCGGTAACACCCAAATTATACGCCATCTCGACAAGTTCTACCGGTTTCGTTTTAGACACCGCGACCAGGGTAATCTCTGCCGGGTCACGTCCGACTTTGTGCGCCGCCGCAGCGATGCGCGCCCGCACCAGGGCGATATTCTCCGCCAGTTGTTCCGCGCTTAAATCGACAATCTCTTTCATGTAATGCCTTTGCTCGCCTGAATCTTCTTTCTTTCCTATGGAATATCCGCTGGCCTGCCAGACAGGCGAGCGCCTCCTGTTTGCATCATATCACAGGAGGCAGCCTCTCACGGCTCAATTTCAGGCCCGCAGAGCCAGCACTGCCGGAAAACGTCCGGTGCGTCCTGCCTCCGCGCGATGCGAGAAGAAGCGATCTGTTGCGCAACTGGTGCAGATATCGGGCAGTTCGATGTGTTCAGGCGTCAATCCGGCCAGCAACAATTGTTTGCGGTTCGTCTCCCAGAGGTCGAGACGCAGACTCTCCTTGTGCGGCAACTCGACCGTTTCAAAAACGGCTGAGCAGGCGACCAGCTCGCGATAGCGCTCCTCCGTTGGCATCTCCTCGAAGGTGCGTTGACCCAGGAAAAGCTCGCGCACTTCGTCAGAGACTTCATAACAACACGGACCGATTGAGGGGCCGACGCCGGCGCGCATGTCAGCGGGACGCGAGCCGAATTGCTCGCTCATAGCGGTGACTGTCGCGGCTGCGATGCCCCGCGCGGTGCCTCGCCAGCCCGCGTGGGCTACTCCGATAGCCTGCGCGACAGGATCGTAAAAGAGCAGGGGGACGCAATCAGCCGTGGAAATCGCCAGCGCCACGCCGCGCTGGCGGGTGATCAGGGCATCGCCCTGCGTGCGCGGTTTGAAGGTCCACTGCAAACGCGTGCCGGCGGGATAACCCAGTTCGTCGAGCGCGTAGACGCGATGGGGCCAGTCCTCACTCCAGTCCGGCCAGGGCTGTTCGTCCAGATTCAGTACATGACCACTGTGAATCATCCAGACGGTCGCGCAGGCATACTCGGCAATATCCAGGCTCTGTAAGACCAGGGAACGGTTGCGTACAGCGTCTTCAAAACGCTCCTGGCCTGAACTGAGCGAGACATTCAGGCTGTGATAAGGAGGCTGGCTATAGCCACCCGCGCGGGTAAAAATGCCATGCACCAGTTCCGGGAATGGCGTGTACTGGCCAAATTGCATATAACAGACATCACCGCATCGTTGCTCAATCAAAGTCGGCTACCTTCTCTCTCTATTGATTTCAGAAGCGGATCGGAAAACAGTCGACCGGAGATGCCCGCTACGCGAGCAAGGATACACATGTTTCCCGAAAAGATCAAGTGGAAATGCACTGGAGCATGCATTTTCTTCATTGTAGCATAGAGTAGCAGGCTTTATCAGGGGCGCACTTCTGATCTGACCTGCTATGTTCCCTGGCCGTTGACCTGGCAGCTTTGCGCGTCCCCCAGGTCGAAAAGGCGATTAATCACCGGCTGGATATTCGCGCAATTGGGCAGGATAACATCCTGGCTGTTGTCCAGACTCGGATCGCTGGTCTGGCTCAGCGTCCCATAATTTTGCGCGCCATTGCCAGGACCAAGAGTCAGCCGCTGCACCGCGTGGACCGGCAGATTGCGGGCAAACGCGCCTGCGGAAAGCATTTCGCTCTGGCTCAGATCGGTATAAACTTTGCCGGAGAGATCGTGGAAAAGGGCTGTGAGATGGTTGAAAATGGTGGCGATATCCAGTTTCTTTTTCAACGCCTGCAAAATCTCCTGCTGGCGCTGCGTGCGCCCGATATCCCCCACCAGGTCCGCGTGGCGTGAACGGACATACTCCAGAGCCTGCTCGCCGTTCAGATGCTGCGGGCCGGGGGCCAGGTAGATGCGTTTGACCGCGTAAGGATTGGCCTTTTGCGCGCTCTTGCCAATATCATCGGGATAATTGCCATCGACAATCGGGTGCGTCACATCGGTATCGACCCCTCCCAGGGTATTGATCACGCTGGTAAAGCCGTCCAGGCCTATCCAGGCGTAGCGATCAATGGTCATGCCATAGTCCTGTTCAACGGTCGCCCGCGCCAGGCGCACGCCGTCGTCAAAACTATGGCGGGGATTTGCGCCCAGAAAAAAAGCCTGATCAATTTTATGCATACCCTGTCCCGGGACGGAAACCCAGGAATCGCGAGGAATGGAGACCATTGACACCTGATTGGTAAAGGGATTCACGCGGACCACCATCATCACCTGGGTCAACAAATCAGGAAAAACAAACTTTTGATCGTTATCGCTGCCCAGCAAGAGCAGATTCCACGAGCGCCCATTGATCGAGCCGTTCGTATCTCCATTAATAGGGTGGAAAAATTTTGCCAGAGGCGCCAGAATATTTGTCTCTGTCAGATACAGTCCGCCAACCAGCAGGCCGCTCAGCGTAAACAGCACGAACAGCAGCACAGCCAGGATCAGGCAGGAGCGGCGCACGCGTCGTCGTCCTTTTCTGAGCCGTTTCGGCGCTCCGGGTGCTTCTGGCCCTCCCGTCCTTTGCGCGCCATTTTTGCGCCTGTGCAGTCGCTTTACCTTGCTCATGCGAGGCGGAGAAGCCTCTTTGCCGGCCACTGGTCGCGTATCCTCATAGGCAATCGCTTCCCGGGTCAGAGGTCTGGTTGGCAGATCGGCGAGTCGGCGCCGTGGAGAGAACGCCTGGAGTTCCGGCAAGGGCGAAAGCGGGCGAGCCGCGTGGTTCTGAACAGCCCTTCTTTGCTGAGCATATCGCCTTAAAATCGGGCCTTTGTAGTATGCCATCGACGCCTCTCCCTCCTTTTTCCTCACCAGCCAGATGCTTGTCTCTGCGCAGACACTCTTTTATTATAACCTGTCGGGAAAAGTGAAGAAAGTGGACCGCAATGATACAATAACGGAAAAGAGCACTATTTTGGAGAGGACATCAAGCTTATGGGTCTCGCAGATATTCAGCAGACATTGCGTCAGGAGAGCCTCGACGGCTGGCTCTTCTATGATTTTCGTCAATCTAACCCCATCGCTTACCAGATCCTGGGTCTGCCCCAGGACGCCTTCTACTCGCGGCGCTGGTTCTATTTCGTGCCCGCGCAGGGCGAACCCACCGCGCTGATCAGCTCGGTCGAATCGCACGTTCTGCGCGAACTGCCCGGAAAACGCCTGATTTTTCATACCTGGCAGGAAATGCGCGAGCACCTCGCCACTCTGCTGGTGCGAGGACAACGCCTGGCCATGGAATACTCGCCTATGAACGCCATCCCCTACATCGCGCGCGTTGATGCCGGCACCATCGAGCTTGTGCGTTCCTATGGCGTCGAAGTCGTCAGCTCGGCGAACATCGCCCAGCGTTTTGTTGCCTGTTTGAGCGAGGAGCAGATCGCCAGCCACCGCGAAGCCGGGCGCCGCCTGATCGCCGCCAAGGATACCCTTTTCGCTCAACTGGGCGAAGATCTACGCCGCAACGTCTCTCTCAACGAGTACGATGTCCAGCAGCGCTTTGTCGCCCTGATGCACGAGCAGGGGCTGGTGCTCGCCGACGCGCCCCTGGTGGCCGTCAACGGCAATGCCAGCAATCCCCACTACGAGCCAGCCGAGCAGGGCAGCAGTCCAATCCGCCGGGGCGATCTCATTTTATTCGACTTCTGGGCGCATCTGCCCGGCGCCGGCGCCATTTTCGCCGATTACACCTGGATGGGTTTTGCCGGAACACGCCAGGACATTCCCGCGCGCCAGCGGGACGTGTTTTCCATCGTGCGTGACGCCCGCGATGCCGGCATTGCCTTTATTCGTCAACGCCTGCGGGCAGGCGAACCTGTGCGCGGCTGCGAGGCAGATGATGTCGTGCGCGCCTTCATCGACAGGGCTGGCTACGGAGCCTTTTTCGTTCATCGCACCGGCCACAACATCGGCACCTCGGACCACGGCAACGGAGCGAATCTCGACAACTATGAGACTCAGGACGAACGCCAGCTCTTGCCCGCTACCTGTTGTTCGGTTGAGCCAGGCATCTACCTGCCAGAGTTTGGCGTGCGGAGCGAGGTCAATTTACTCATCCATGAGCACGATCTTGAAATCACTGGAGTACCCGCGCAGACAGAGATCACGCCTCTGCTTCCCTAGGGAAGCGCGTCAGAAAAAGGTTTCCATGTCAGGAATCCACCTACAACTCTCCTATCGTTCCAGCGTATATATCTGTGACAATGCCTCACCGCATCTCAGGGGCAACTCCCCTGGTAGAGAGCATGGAGAGACTCGCGGCGAGCCCGGTCAGAGACAGGCGTGATGCCAGTGCATCAGCGGGCTGGTAACGGAAAGTGTGCTGCCAGAAGCAGAGGCGGCACACCATCAGAAGGGGATGGAAAGTAACGCCTGCCACCATTTTTCGCGTATACATGTATAGACGCGTCCAGCACACGCGGGCGTGGATGTACAACAGATGATACAACGTTTTTCTTGCCTACGGCAGTGCGCCTCCTATCGCTTGGACAAAGCGACAAGTGTTATGGCGCGAAATTGATACTATAGTAATCCAGGGGCGCAAAACAATGCTGACCGAGCGCCCCACCAGGGAGGCAACACTTATGGGTGACGAATGGCAGCAGAATCCCGGCTATGGTCCGAGAAATCCGCAGAATAAGCCAGAAGTTCCGCCGGATGAGCCGAACCCCGGCGAGGCCGAGGTTCCCCAGGACCAGTGGGACGCTGTAAATTCTCAAGGAGTGCCTGACGAACAGGAAGCCGAGGAGGTTCAGAGAGCGCCAGAAGCACAGCCGTTTAGCCAGGAGAATATAGATAAAATCAAACGCCTGGTCATACAGGGAGCCAGCGAGGCTCAGCGGCGTTTTACCCGTGTAGCTGGACGCGCGACCGAATACTGGCAGCAGGCCAACGCGGTGCCTGAGCCGCGCCGTTCTTCCAGCATGGAAGAGGAACGCGTGCGTCAACTCGCCAACATGTGGAGCTCCGGCAACTGGCAGATCGCTCGCGAACTGGGCAACTACATGGATCTCGTCGCGTGGCATGACGATGAAGCCTGGGAGATTGGCCTGCAGACGCGCTGGGAAACGCGCAGCATCGAGACTTCCGCAGAGGCCTATACCGGGCGTCCGGCTGGTCCGGCGCGTCCGGTCTTACCCATCTGGGACTACGAAATGCCGAGTGTGACCGGTTTAAAAGCGCCTGATATACGCGTGCGCCTGGAAGGCAACGACGAAATACTCGCCTGCACCGCCTGTAATAGCACCGGTCATCTGCTCTGCGCGGCCTGTGCCGGTCGCGGCTGGATCACCTGCCCGGACTGCAAGGGGCGTACCAGAACACGCTGCGATACCTGTCGCGGACGCGGCTACGTCGCGGATTGGGCTGATCAGAAAAAGAAGCCCTTTTTCCAGCGGCGTGCCGACCGCCTGGCCGATAGCGTCAACGAAAAGATCTCCAATGTCTTTGACGGCATTCGCCAGCAGGGATTACCGCTGCCCAACCCGATTGACAACGATCCTGCTAACAAGGGCCGCACCGTCCCTTGTCCCGATTGCGTCAACGGCGAAGTCGAATGTACCTGTGGCACCGGCAAGCGTGTCTGCTCCTCCTGTCATGGCTCTAAAACCGAATTGTGTGACAACTGCGGCGGAACCGGCAAAGTCGTGCGCCACCGTGATCTCGTGCGCCATTTCGAGCTTGATTTTCAGTCCGAGATTTTTGGTAACGGGGCTATTCCCCCGGAGCGTATTCAAAACTCCACCGGGAACCTGGTCTACAGCGCGGAAATCACCGAAATGCTCTATCCTGAAGCGCCGCCCGAAGCCGTCCCGATTGATGTCTGGCGGGCCGCCGTCCAGGTCGTAGAGCAGGCCAGCAAGCCTGAGAGTCTCAGGTATCGACCACGCAGCGCCAAAAGCGAATCGCGTCCGAGCCTGCAAGTTCTCGAACTGGTGCGTATTCCCTATACCCGCGTCGATTATCGCTATAACGGCCAGGATTACACCTTCTACGCCTACGATGTAGAGGGCAAGGAAAAATTCTACGCCGAGCGCTATCCTGCTCGCTGGGACCGCATCGAGCGCCTGGTCAGATCGATCAGCGCGGACCTTACCGCGCCCACGCAATTGCCCGTCCAGGCCGAGTCGACTCCGCAGGCCGAAGTACCCGTGCGCCCGGCCCCGCCGGCTAATCCCGCCAGCAACCACGCGCGCGGCTATCGCGTCCCCATCGAGCCGCCTCCTTACACCCCGCCGTCCTACAACTTTCAGGACGACGACGAAGAGGGCTGATCATCAAACGAGCCAGGCGAGCAATGTTGCTCGCCTGGCTCGTTTGATGATCAGTCTTCCCCAATGTTCTCAACGCAACATGAGCGCGTTGTTCCTCCTCGCCCCGGGGGAAAAGATGATATAAGTTATCCCTGATCTCGATCCCGTGGAAAAATCCTGGTGGTCAATTCCCGTCTCCGCTCAAGAGAACTCCCTCATGCTATTTCACCAAAGAATCTGAGAACAAACATCGCCGAAGCGGCCCTCTTTCGCACGTCCTGCTTCTGGTAACTTCCCCAACGGCATCAAATACTGAGTATGCCAGCAGATTATACCCCAGTTCCTCTCTATGCCAGTGA
>DASZXF010000088.1:0-4158 GCA_035546055.1 Ktedonobacteraceae bacterium | reverse complement strand
CCGCCCGGGGGTAGGTCGCGCGCAAGGCCTCCAGCGCCGGGAGGATGAAGATAAAATCGCCCAGTCCATTGGCCCGCAGCACCGCCAGCCGGCGCACATCCGTAACGCGCTCTCCCTGTTTCATCTTTTCTCCCCCTGTGTACAAACATACGCATTATCCCGCTCGGCTCGCCCGGATAGACGGCGACCAGTTTTTGGTGAAATCCCCAGCTCTCTATGGAGAGAATACGTCTCTTGCGCGGAAAAAGAGACTGAGCTTTTCTCTCGTCGCCGCCACGGTCAGGCTGAGTCACGCTTTGGGACGGAGAGACGTGGGGGTAGAGAGATGGCGGCTCGTCCCTCGGTTCGTGGCTGAGGTTGTTAGCCGGAATAGAGTTATTCTGGAAGGCAAAAGCGCCCTGGCGCCCCTTGCGCCGTCTCGCGCCGCCACGGTTCTCCTCGGAGCCGCGCCTCTGAGAAAACCGCCCCGGTAGCGGGGACAGCGGCGCCTGCCCCGTCCGTTCGTCACCCGCCATATCTCGTAGAAGGCCGGAAATGCATGAAACAATGGTTATCGCTCTCGCTGGGCATTGTCACAGCCATGGGGGGCTTTCTTGATGCCGGCACCATCGCCACGGCGGGGGAAGCTGGCGCGCGTTTTGGCCTGGGCCTGATCTGGGCGGTGCTGCTGGCCACCCTGGCTGTGATGCTCCTGGTGGAAATGGCCGGACGTTTTAGCGCGGTTTCGCAGAAGCCGTATGCCGCTGCTATTCGCGAGAATTTTGGTATGCGCTTCTTCCTCTTGCCCCTGTGCAGCGAGATGATCGCGGAGAGTCTGCTTTTGACCGCCGAACTGGGCGGTATGTCCATCGCGGTATCGCTGGTGACTGGCCTTTCCTGGCGCTTCTTCTTTCCTTGCGCCGCGCTGCTGGTCTTTCTGATGGCCTGGCGAGCGCCCTTCGATTGGATCGAAAACGCGCCCGCCCTGCTGGGCCTGGTCACGCTGTCCTTCGTCGTGGCCGTTTTCGTCCTGGGCGGACCCTCGCGCGGATTGTGGAGCACGCTCTGGCGGCCAGAAATTCCGCAGGGCGACTTCGCGGAGTACCTCTACCTGGTCGCGGCTATCCTGGGCTCGACTATCAGCCCGTATCTGCTGTATTTCTATTCATCGGGCGCGCTGGAGGAGGGCTGGTCGGGGCGCTCGCTGCTGCTCAATCGCGTCACCGCCTATCTTGGCATGAGCTTTGGCGCGCTGGGTTCGCTGGCCCTGATCGTCCTGGGCGGTATGGGGCTGCGTCCGCTCCATCTCACCGGTAGCTCGTTGAGTCAACTGGTGCTGCCGCTCAGGCAGGCTTTTGGCCCGGCTGGCCCCTGGCTGTTCGCCCTCGGCCTCTTTGCTACCTGCCTGGGCGCAGCCTTCGAGGTCGTGCTGGGCCTCTCGTATATGATCGCCCAGGGCTTTGGCTGGGAATGGGGCGAGAACAAGCCGCCGGTGCGGGCCGCGCGTTTTAACCTGACCATCATCATCGTGCTCTGCGTGGCTCTGCTCATTGGTTCGCTGGGCATCGATCCTCTGCGCCTGGCCCTCTTCGCTTCGACCATCATCGCCCTGCTGCTGCCCTTCTCACTTTCGCCTTTCCTGGTCCTGATGAACGCGCCCGCGTACATTGGCGGGCAGACCAATGGACGCCTGAAGAATCTGGCCATGTGTGCCGTTCTGATCGTGGCCTTCCTGGTCGCTCTGATTTCGTTACCCCTGGTTCTGCTCAACAGTGGAGGATAAGCCGTTATGCCGCTCGATGATACCAAACTCTTTATCAGGGACATCATTGATTTCCAGCTTGAAAGCGCCGATCACCTGGCTCTGGGACGCGTGGCCGACGTGGAACTGGCCTGGCAGGAGGATGGTCGCCTGGTGCTCGCAGCGCTGCTGACCGGTCCGCAAGCTCTGGCCGGGCGTATCGCGCGTGGTCTGCGTCGTGTTCTCACCTTCCTTCTGCGCGACCGCTTTGAGACGCACATTTCTCTTGAGGAGGTCAGTTCATTTGAGGCTACCATCAAACTGCGCCACAACGCCGAACGCTACCAGGTCGGCCAGTCTGAACGCTGGATCGCCCGTCACATCCTGCGCTGGATACCGGGGAGCGGCTTCTGATGGCCGGCCAGACCTCTCCCGCTGCTCGCAAATGGCGCGTAGGCGACCTGCTCGGCAGCGCCATCGTCGATGTTCACGGCCACGTTCTGGGGCACGTCGCCGATATCCAGATCAGCCGCCAGCCTCCCTACGAGGTGCAGGGCTTGCTCTACGGTGAACGCGGCTGGAGCCATCGCCTCCATCTGTCGCTGCCCTCTCCACGAGGCCGGAGCCGTCCCACCGCCGGTTTCATCCCCTGGTCCGCCGTCGCCCGCCTGGAAACTGGCCGCGTCCATCTCAAAGCATAAAAAGAATCTCCCGAGGCATGGCCTGCGGAAGACTCTTTGAACGAACGAGCTGACGAAGCGTCAGCTTATTGTGGATAGTTCACCACCGTGACCGGGGTATCCGGGTTGGCGATGGTTGACGAGCCACCGGTGTTGTTCACCACGTTCGTAATGCCGCCGGCGCCATCGGTCGAGAGGAAGATCGTGAGCAGGTTGTGCAGGCTGCCCGCCGGCAGGTTGGAAGGAACTTCAAAGGCATTGGCCGCGTAGATGTCCACGCCCTGGTTGAAGAAGCTGTAGCTGCCCATACCATAGCCGTGGAAGCTGCGCACGTTCCTGCCCACTTTGAAGGCCGCCCAGCCGTTGACGCCCGGAGCCTCCATCCAGGCCGCCTGGCTGGGTGGATCATAGGGCATCTCGTTCTGGAAGAAGATGTCTGTACCGTCATTGCCGTTCCAGATCACCTCATACTTCTGGTAGTGCTCGACGAACAGACCATAGGCCGTCACGTGGTCGCCGTTCACCAGCACACCGGTATTGGCGGTGTTCTGCGTCCAGCCAACTCCGTTGCCGTGGTCCGCGCGCCAGGCCCAGATATCATCCAGAATCACATTGTCGCTATTGACCACCAGGCTGGTTGTCGCCTTGCCCTCCTGCGCGCCACCGATGCGGAAGAAGACATCGCTCAGCGTCGTCGGATCGGCGGCGTCGTGGTCGCTGCGGGAGGGCCAGTCGCCCACCTGGAGCAGCGCCGGCGAATTTTTCGCGCCCGCGTCAAAGATCAGGCCCGCAATAGACACACCCTTCGCGCTGATCACGTTCATAGCCAGATTGCCACGGTCAGGAATCAGGGTCGGGAAGCCCAGACCGAGCACCACCGTGTCGGGGCGCGTCACCCAGATGCTCTGGTTCAGGTGATAGACCCCCGGCGTCAGGATCAGATTCCGGCCAGTCGCCAGCGCCGCGTTGATCAGCGCCACCGGGTCAGTAGGCCGGGCGATAAAGAACTTCTTCAGCGAGATAGACTTGCCAGCAGTTGTGCCGCTGCTCCAGGACGTGCCCGAAGAATTGCGCTGCGCCGCCGGGACAAAGACGCTGTAGTTGCCATTGGCGTCCATGTACAGATAGGGAGCCTCGCGTGTCACCGGACTGGTCGCCAGCGTCGTGTACGGACCACCGCACGACGACTGCGCGGGGAAGCACTCGGCAGGCGCGCCCACCACGCCGGAAAAGACCTGATTCCACACCCCATTGCTCCAGCCAGCAAGCTGACTGTTCCTGACCACCCATTGCTGCTGCGAACCACTGACAATCGTCCCGCCCTCGAACTGCGAATCGGCGATAAAGCCGCCGCTGGCATACGACGGTCCGCTACAATAGTCCATCAGAGTCGCCGGACCATTGACATGAACCCGGCGCATCGGCGCCGCCTGCGAAACCGCCCAGAACTCGCCATTGTAACAGCCCGCGTTCGGCGTATTCACGTTAATGGTCAGATTTGACAACGAGCGCCAGAAGTTCACCAGCGCCGTACAATCATTCGTGCCAAAACACTGATTGTAGACATCGATGGAACCGTTAATCACCACATCGCTCGGGGACAGACCCAGGCCCGCTACTGTGGTGTAATAGCCAACCTGGAAATTGAGGGGCGTCTCGCTCGTGCCATAGGTGCCAGGCTCGAACAGCAGCGCGTAACGTTGCGTGCCAAACTGATTGGACACCTGCTCTTTGGCCACCGCGTCAACCGTCGCCTGG
>DASZXF010000087.1:0-6063 GCA_035546055.1 Ktedonobacteraceae bacterium | reverse complement strand
CGAGAAGCCTGGATGACTGCCGGCGCCTGGCTCGCAGGCCGCTGGCAGGCGCCGGGCAGAGATCGGCGTCGTCGCCGTACTCCAGACACCAGCCAGGAAGCTTCACGGAGTCATGGGATACTATGCCTGAAAGGTTCCCAGGCGATGACAAACGGTCTTGACATCGCAATAGAAATCAAAGCTCCACAGTCCACCTTCACGCCCGATGCCGGACTGCTTGTTGCCGCCAAAAGGCGCGCCCAGGTCACGCACAAAGAAGCAGTTGGTCCAGACTGTGCCGGCATTTAAGGCCGCGCTGACGCGCCGGGCGCGCTCCTCGCTGCCGGTAAACAGCGTGGCCGCCAGACCGTAGTCGGTGTCATTGCCCATGGCAATCGCCTCTGCTTCATCCTCAAAGGTCTGGAAGGTCAGCACAGGGCCAAAGACCTCGCGTTTGAGGATTTCTGAACCGGCAGGCGTATCTATGAACAGGGTTGGCTCAAAATAAAGGCCGCCGAGTTGTTCCGCCACCTCGCCACCGTAGACCAGTTGCGCGCCATCCCGCAAGGCTCGCTGCACAAAGCCCCTGACGCGCTCCAGGTGAACCCTGGTAATCAGCGGCCCCACGACGGTTTCAGGTTTGCGCGGATCGCCCAGCACCACGTCTTTCACCCCCGCGCGCATACGTGCCAAAAACTGAGCGGCTATGGAGCGCTGAATCAGCAGACGCGTGCCCGCCAGGCAGACCTGGCCGGCGTTGTCGTACTGACCGAGAGCCGTGGCGAGGGCTTTCTCCAGGTCGGCATCGTCAAAGACGATCAGAGGCGACTTGCCGCCCAGTTCAAAGCTGACCGGGGTGAGATTTTCCGCCGCCGCCCGGCCAATCGCGCGAGCTGTCGCGGGCGATCCTGTGAAAGCGATGCGCCTGACGCCTGGATGCGCCACCAGGGCCGCGCCGGCTTCGCTGCCCATTCCCTGCACCACGTTAAGCACCCCGGCAGGCAAACCCGCCATCTCGGCGTACTCGGCCATCAGCGAACAGGTCAGCGGCGCCCACTCGGGTGGCTTGAGCACGACGGTATTGCCCGCCGCCAGGGCCGGTCCCACGCGCCAGCTCGCCAGCATCATCGGCGCGTTCCACGGCGTCACAATCGCCGTCACGCCCGCCGGCTGATACAGAACCGTGTTGCGCGCATTGCTGCCCTCGATATCCCAGATCGCACCATGCAAACGCTCGGCGTAGTCCGCGAAGAAACGGATATTGCTCGCGCTCCGCTTCATCACCCGCAGGCGACTGGCCTCCAGCAGCGAACCGTTATCGCTCGTCTCCACCGCCGCCAGATCCTCCACATGCTCCTCAATCACAGCCGCGAAACGCCGCAAATACTCCCCACGCCCCTGTGGTCCCAGCGCGGCCCAGGCGGGAAATGCCTGCTGCGCCGCCGCCACCGCCTGTTCAACCTCGGCCTGTCCGCCCGCCGCAATCCGCCCAAGCAGGCTTTCATCGATTGGACTGCGATCCTCAAATGTTCGGCTCGATGCGCAACGCCGCCCACCGATGTAATGATCAGTGGAAACCCGCACACCCTCCACAAGAATGTGGCCCATGAGAACTCCTTGCCTCCATCAGGAAAGCTCTGAGAGAAAAGGAACAGCCAGCCTTTGCCGGTATGTTTTCTCTCGCGCCTCATAATCGTATACGATTACGTATACTATAAACAGATGCATAGGGATTGTCAAGCGACAGGCGCTCCTGTGCAGGGCGATCACTGCCCAATCCACCAGCGTGCGCAAAGCTCACGTGGAAGTCATGGTCCAGTTCTCATTGAGAATCAAGGTTAGAGAAAACGCCTTGCTTGTTATCCGATGATCAATCGGCAGGCCGTCGCAGACAGTATACTCTTTTTCATTGCCTGCGGGGCTTGAATTTAGCCCACAAAAGCATATATAGTATGGAGAAGCTGATTATCCTGAGCTAATTTCAAACGAGTGAATGGAAGGCATGCAAAAAGAGCAGATCGCGACACAGATCGCGCCCGTCAGTGAAAATAAGCAGGAGCGCACCTATAGCATCCTGCGCAGGCGCATTATCGATGGTACCTATGCGTCTGGCTATCGTCTGAATATCGATGCACTGGCGCGCGAGCTGGGCGTGAGCAAGGTGCCTATTCGCGAGGCGATCCGCCGTCTGGAGGCCGAGGGCTGGGTAGTCTCGAATCGCAATGCCAGCCCCCAGGTGGCCCAGATCGACCTGAGCCAGTGGGAGTCGTCAATGACCATCCTGGCCCTGCTCGAAGGCTATGCGACGGCGCTGGCGGCTGAACACCTGGAAGAGGATGACTATCAGCACCTCTGGCAGATTAATGCGGATATGCAGCAGGCCTTACGCGACTTCGATATTCCGACGTTCAATCGCCTCAACCGCGTTTTTCATACGACTATCTACACGCGCTGCCCGAATACCGCGCTGGTGGAGTTGCTTCAGCAGACCTGGGATAAGCTGGATACGATCAGAAGTAGCGTTTTCCTCTTTCTGCCTGAACGCGGCTGGGCTTCGGTCAATGAGCATGCACAGATGATCCACCTCTGCAAGGAACATGCTCCTTTCCACGAAATTGAGCAGGAGGCGCGTCTGCATAAGCTGCGCACACGCGAAGCCTATCAGCAGCGCGTCAACAAGGCGCTGGCCGAGGAGTCGCAGCAGAAGAAAACTGGTTCGGCGCTCTGAGGCCAGGAGGAGCACTGAATAGCCGACAAAAAGCGGGGCAGGACTTCCGCGCGGCGAGCGATGATACAATTCACCGCTCATGCACTATGTACGCCCGCCCCGCTCTCTGAGAGAGTTCCCGGCGTTTGCGGACCTCTCTTCAACATAGACTGCGCGGCTCTATACCTGCGGCTGAGATGGGGGCTGATCCTGCTCGGTGTTGATGATCGGAATATCCCCCTTGTTTTCCAGGTGCGCCTCTTCATGTCGAACGGTGTCGGAAAACTGACGATTCTCCCGCACTGTACGCTTACTTATGTCTACCTCTTCGGTGGGCACAGTCTCTTTGGTGATATTGACGCGCTCGCCCTGCAAGGGGATACGAATGGTTTCGTCTTCGCCAATCGGCCCTTCCGCCGCGGCGGCGTCTTCCGCGAGGGAGCGGCGCTCAATCACTATCTCTTCATGGCTCACGGGGACATTGAGCGTTTGCTGTTCGCTGACGATTTCTTTATGAATGTCCACTTCCCCGATCTGCTCTGGCTGCTTATACGCTTTGAGCCGCTCGGCGCGCAGACGCAGCTTCTGAGCCTCTGGCGAAGTGGCCTCTGCATACTCCTCGGCGCGCGGGCCGGTGCCGGTACGCGAGGCGTCAGCATTTCTGCCCCTCTCTCTGGAAGTCGCCGGGCGCCTGGTTCCAGCCGTACCGGGACCGGGAGTCGTCCCAGGTCCAGCAGCGGACCTGCCGCTGGCCCGACCTCCAGTCTCTCTTTGCTCCAGTTCAGCGGGAGCACGGGCACCCTGCTCGTGCAGAATGTTGATCGCTTTCTGCATGTTGCCTGTGCCTGTCACTGAGACCAGTGGATGGCCCTCCTCGTACTCTTTCTGATAGATGCGGGCATCATGCGGATCTACGCCCATGCCGACAAGATCGTTCACGAGGTTGCCGCGAGTGGTGGCGCTTTCCCCGGAAGACAGACCTTTAGCCCCTCGCGTACCTGTCTCGTGCCTTTCGTCAATTGTGCGGCGAATCTGGTCCTTCCTGAAACCCGCTTCTTGCAGGGCGATAAGGGATCGGTTAGCGCTGGCCGGGTCGTCGAATACCCCAATGACTATAGATTGATCACTGGCTGGCATAGTGCTCTCCTTTCATTGCGTTCACAAGCTCTTTCACATCTTCTTTCTCCCGATAGCCCCAGAACGGTGATTCTACGCAGCAAAATGATCCATAGTTTCACCGCATCTGATCAGTAATACTCTTTTTGTTCCTGGTACATATCATGAGAAAACGTCTGCCACACCTGGCAGGTTTCCAGACCGGCAAGAAGCAGATAATAAGACTGGCTCCGCCTGTGTGCTGTTCTCTTTGCTTCACAATGGCAAGAAATGGAGAAGCCAGGGGCAGTTTAGAATCTTTTAAGAGAGCATAGCCATACGCTATGTACAATCTGGCAGAGGCGACGGGGCAGAGCAAGAGATAGCCAGAGGCCGCGCACAGGCTGAGCGCGCGGCCTCTGGCCAGGGATTAGAAAACGCCCTTCACGGGGTTAGACGGCGACAAAAATCCATTGCTGATTGGCGCCGCCGTTGCTGGCCCACTGGATGACCGGGGCATTGTCGGCGCTTGAGCCTCCCTGGACATCGACGTACTGGCCATCATAGCGGCTGACGATGCTGAGGTAGCCGCCGCTGATGGAGTTGAGCGACCACTGCGAGTTACTGTTGCCGTCATCGTGGTACTGGATCAATTGCGTGCCCTGGGTGGTGGTTGGCCCTGGGATATTGACCAGCTTGCCGCTGTGGCGGTTGACGAGCTTGACGTAGCCGCTGCCGGCGTCTTGCAGGGACCATTGCTGATCGTCCTGGCTGTTGCTGGCGTACTGAACAATGGTGGCGCTGTCGGCGGTGGAGTCGCTATTGACATCCAGGTACTTCCCGCTGTTGCGGTTGACGATGGCGACGTACCCCGAACCAATGACGGTCAGACGGTCGAAGTCTGGCGCCCAGGCGGAGGCATTGGAGAAGAGGATGGTGTTGTTGCCGGCGTTTAAGATGACCGGTACGGAGAGGGTCTGGACGTTGTTCCAGCGCGAGTTATTGGTGCCGGCAAAGTTGAGGGTGACGGCGCTCCCTCCGTTGACGCTCATCTGCGCCGCTCTGCCGGCGTCCCCATCGACATAGGCGATGTTGAGCATGTAGGTGCCGGCGCTGGCGACGTTGATGTTGTTGAATTTCAGGGTGGCGCCATTGCCGACGTAGCCGATCTTCTGTCCACCAGAACAGGCGGAACAACTGGAGGCGGAGGCGCCTCCGCTCAGGGTATTGCCCGCCGCTTCGGCTTCATAGGAGGCGCTGGCGCTGCCGCCGCCGGGGGTGACTTTGAGCAGGCGCGAGGCGTGGCTGTTGAGGGTGGCGCTGAAGCTGCCGGTGAAGTTGCCCAGGTTGCTGTGACTCCAGAGGTCACGTACAGAGGCCGAACCGGTGAAGCCCATGCTGCTCCAGCTGGCGACGACGTTGGCGCTGCTGCCGCCCAGATTGAAGAGGGCGACGGTATAGCTGCCGTCCCCGTTGCTGGCGTACCAGACCTGCTGGTCGGTGCCCTGGTTGACCGGGTGGGCGGCGTGCCCGGCCTGGTCGACGGCGATCACTTCGTCGTTGGTCATCAGGGACAGACCGTAGCTGTCCATGCGGGTCAGGTCATCCCCGGCGTAGAGCGGCGAGGCTGAGATGGCCCAGAGGGTCATGTAGGTCTGGCGTTCGTCGTTGGTGATGCCGTCCACACTGCCATTGGCGATTTGCAGGGCGTCGAGGTCGTTCCAGCCGCCTGAGCTGGCGTACTGCGTCCAGGACGGGGCGTCGTTGAAACGTCCGACCAGGCTGTTCCATGTGACCTGAGTTGAGCAGTAACATTCCACATCTCCGTCAATGCGCCAGGCGTTGGCGTACTGCTTCCAGGTGCTGCCGTTGTTGACATCAAGCGAGTTGGAGAGGTCGAAGACGATGGAGCGGCCAGTCTGCTGCAAGGCCTGCGACCAGGCCTGGATATCGGGGATGTCGCCGTCGCCCACCCCGTCTATTTTCAGGAAGTCGGCGCCCCAGGAGGCCAGTTGATTGGCCCAGGAGTTGATATAGGCCTGCGCGCCTGGCTTGCTGTAGTCGATATAGTACATGACGCCGCCGCCGTAGTTGTAGTTGGTTTCATGGCGGCTGGTGTCGGCGATATCCCTGGCATGATAGCTGGTGCCCTCGATGGGCGTGTTCTGGTTGACCGCGGCGACGGGAATGCCGGGGGTCAGATAAAAGCCTACTTTCAGGCCCAGACTATGCACATAACTGGCCAGCCCGGACAGACCATTGGGGAATCTGGAGGTGTCAAC
>DASZXF010000086.1:0-15140 GCA_035546055.1 Ktedonobacteraceae bacterium | reverse complement strand
CACAGGTACCCTCAAGTGGCTGATGGGTGGTCCGGGCCTGGCCCTGGTCTACATTCGCGAGGGACTCTTGCCCCTGCTCCAGCCGACCGTAGCTGGCTGGTTCGGCCACCGCGAGCAGTTTGAGTTCAGGACGCGCGAGTTCGAGTTCCGTCCCGACGCCACCCGCATTGAAATGGGCACTCCCTCCGTCCCGACCATCTACACCGCCAACGGCGGTCTGGACATTGTGCAGGAGATTGGTGTTGAGCGTATTTGTGAGCGGACCCGTTACCTGACCGACGATCTGATCATGCGGGCGCGTGATCTGGGCTGGCTGGTGCGTGCGCCGCTGGAGTCTGAGCGGCGCAGTTCTATTGTCATGCTCGAATTTGAGCAGCCCGAGCAGATTGTCGAAGAACTGCTCAAGCGCGATATTATCGTCGATAAGCGTCCAGGTCATGTGCGCATCTCGCCGTATTTCTACAATACTGTCGAAGAGAACGAACAGATCATCAGCGCCATCTCCGAGATTCTAGAGCAGAGAGCGGCTGGCCAGGCTGGTCTGTGAAGACACCAGGGCGCCCCACGACACGCGCTTATCTACTCGCGCTGTCGTGGGGCGCCTGTGTACCCATGATGGGCTATACTTCCGCCTCGTCCGTTTCCTGCGGCGGTGTCTCCTCTTCCGTCGAGGACGCGGACCCGGCCCGGGCTGGCGCCTCCTCGGCGTTGCTGGCCGTTTCAGCCGTATCCTCGCCGGGCACAAAGGTGACATCGGGCTCTGAAAGCGGATTCACCCAGCAGCGCATAGCGAGCACGGGCGAAAAGTAGCGCGGATTGGCCACAAACGTTTGCAGCGCTGTCTCAAAATCCGGGTTGGCTATGCCCAGAGACAGACCAGGATAGGTCTGGACCGTTGTGGCGTCGTCCTCCTCGTAATATCCCCAGGACTTGCCGCAGCGACAACTGCGCTTCTCCCGAAAGAGGCGCACAATATCCCCGCAGTGTGCGCAATACATCAGCTTCAAACGCTTCTCCTCACAATTGCATTCACTTCAAAGATAAATGCATCTATTTGTTCTCTCTACTCATCAACGCTTGAGTGCGCCGGATAGTCTCAACTGTAGCGGAGGTGATGGTTTTCCTGCAGATGAATGTTCAGTGGTCACATTTGTTCGTGGCGCTCCGTCAATGAAGTGATGGGCGAAGCTCGACCGCGCCTCGCGACCACGCGTACCCGGGAAGATAAGGGGCGAAGCCTGATCACGCGCCTTCTTTACGTTTTTCCTTACCGGGAGACAGCCTGTTCTCCCATCAGGGGAAGAGGCGGCTCGATGGTTTCCCTGGCGGAAACCATTGCTGCGATATCTGTTGCCAGACGGCAATAGAAGATGTTTTTGCATAAAAATACCAGAGGAGATTCAATATTCATGCAACCACGAATGAAAAATCCGGCAAAATTCTTTCCCGCAATCCTGCCTGCCATTCAGGAGCTTGGCAAGGCAACCAGGCAGGGAGGAGTGCCCGAAACCACGCTCGAACTCGTCCATCTGCGGGCGAGTCAGATCAACGGCTGTAGTTTCTGTGTGGACTCAGGCGCGAAAAGCGCGAAGAAAGCTGGCGAGACGGACGAGCGCCTCTTCGCCGTCGCGGCCTGGCGGGAATCACCTTACTTTACCGATGCCGAGCGCGCGGCTCTCGCGCTGGCGGAGGCGGCAACCCGCCTGGCGGACAACCCGGACGCGGTGCCTGATGCCGTCTGGAACGAGGCGGCTACCTACTACGACGAGCAAGGGCTGGCCGCTCTGGTACTGATGATCGCCGTCACCAACTTCTATAACCGCCTCAATGCTCCCACGAAGCAGATAGCGGGCAGGTGGTGAGAGGGAAAATCTTTGTCGCGGGGCAGGCATCTCCTTTCCAACCATGCGCGTTCCAGGCACAGGGATGAAGCGCATGGGAAAAAGGGAGCCAGGCGTTCAGGCGCCTGACTGCTCTGTGTCGCGGACCTGGCGAGTTATGGGAGCGAGGCGCTCCCTATGCGCCCGCCAGGCAATCGCCGGGAAAACTGCGCGTGGCGTGAATTTCGTAGCTCAGGATATCGGCCTTGATCGCGGGATCTTCCGCCATAAGCTGTTCGACCTCAGCCGGGGAGGCGTTGAAAATGCCGATGCCTGCTGTATCGCTGCCATCGCGAATCGGGCAGACGATCAGCAGGAGACCCCTGGCCCGCAGTTCAAAATTGCGGCGTCCGTGTTCCCAGATAATCGCGTCAGCGCCCGCTTCGCTTCTCCCGGGCCTGGTTTTCAAGATGACCAGCGTATACGGCCTGGTTGAAGTCATCATTTGTCGCATAAATTCATCGGTTATAGTCGTCATAAAAGTTCCTCCTGGCAGGTTGATAAAAAACAATTATCCCTTGCTTGTATGACGAACAGACACGAGGCAAATCGACCGGCAAACACACAGGCTCGTGCATGTTTGCCGGTCGACGGACACGGGGCGTTTGTCCTGCTACTGGCACAGCCAGGATCATTTGTACATAGCCTGAGCGCTTGTCTCAGGCGCTGACCACGATATGTACGCCATCGGGATCTTCATAGGTGCCGGGGGCCAGGTCGGGGCGGGTGATTTCAAAAAACTCGATGCCGCTGACGCCTGCTTCATGGCGGGTAGCATGGGGACCGGTCCAGGTGTTGAGGCCGAGATGATGGTGGTAGCCATCCCAGGAGACGAAGCCGGCCTGGTGATAGTACGTGGCCATGACATCCAGGCCAAAGGTCTGCTGATAAAAGGCCAGACTTCTTTCCAGATCGCCGACGTTGAGGTGCATATGGCCGAGAATAGTCCCCGCCGGCAGGCCGTGAAAGTCCCGCGCTTTCGTCAGCAATTCGCTGACCTTGAGGCGCAGGGTATCCATTTTGACCTGCCCATCGCTATACGACCACTCCTCGCGTGGACGGTCGGCATAGACCTCGATGCCGTTGCCTTCGGGATCATTCAGGTAGAGCGCCTGGCTGACCAGGTGATCCGAGGCGCCATCGATGCGCACACCTTCGCCCTTGACGCTGTGATTGAGAAACGAGGCCAGGTCTACCTCGTCGGGGAGCAGAATGGCGAAATGATAGAGCCCCGCCGTATGCGGCTTGCGCACAGGCGCGTCCGGCACGTGATGCAGCGTCAGCAACTCCAGTTCACCAGCGCCCAGACCCACGCTTCCTTCCGCGCGCTGATCCCGCACAATGGCAAGCCCCAGGCGTCGATAATAAGCCAGCGTGCGCTCCAGATCCCGCACCCGCAAGCCCACGCGTTTCAGCGGCCATACTTGTGACATAGTCCTCTCCTTGCTGGTGAAAACACCATTGTTAGTCTCCTACTTTTTGTAAGTATATCATAGGAGATAAACGCTTGTCGCCGGCGAGAAATTCCACCGGTGAGCGTCAGCGGATGCTATTCTTTGATCTGAAATGCCAGTGGCCTGAGAAACGTAATTTAAGGAAACTGGTACTTTTTCGCGAAGCGGTGCCGAAGCCTTTGTCCAGTGTGTGCTAAAATATAGAACCTATGACCGAATCGACTCTTGACATGAAGAATACAAGCATGTATGCTGAAAAAGCAAAAAAGCTAAACAAGAGAGGAACTCGCATGGCTCGTCACGCCAAAGAAAGCAGCTCGGCTCTGGATGAAAGTGCAAAAGGGACACAACTCTCATTTTTTGGAGACAAACCGCTTGACGATGTGGTAGAATTGGCCCCAATGCACCATTTACCACCAACCGAGACAAAAACGATGACACGAGGAAAAAAGACAACCGCCTACAGCGCCTCAGATATTCAGGTGTTGGAGGGGATCGCGGCCATCCGGCATCGTCCGGGAATGTATATCGGCTCGACCTCTTCTTCTGGTCTGCTGCATCTGATCTGGGAGGCGCTGGATAATGCCGTTGACGAGGCCGTGGCCGGGCATGGCACCCACATCTGGGTCACACTTGATCGCGACGGCTGGGTGACTGTCCGCGATGAGGCGCGCGGTATGCCCTTCGATCCGATGCTCTACCAGGGGGAGTATCTACCCGCCGCTACTGTGATTCTGACGGTGCCCCATTCGGGCGGCAAATTTGAAGAAGGCGCGTATAAGACCGCCGGTGGCCTGCATGGCGTTGGCTCGACAGTGATCAACGCCCTGTCAGAGAAGCTGGAGTTGACCATCTGGAAGGATGGCCAGCGCTTTACCCAGATCTTCAGCCGGGGCGCGGCTCTGCCTCACAGAATTGAACCCGCTGATCCCCAGAAACATGGCACGATGCTGCGCTGGCTCTACGACCGCACCATTTTTGACGCCGATGCCTACTATTCGCTGGAGTCCGTCCAGAGCCGCTTGAAGGCCGCTGCCTATCTCAATCGCGGCGTCTATTTTCACCTGGATGCCTGGGATGAGGTGGGCGAGCAACAGATTGAGAGCGTCTATTACTCCAAAGAGGGTCTGCCCGACTATGTGCGCGACCTGGCGACCACGACCGCCGCGCCGCTGTTCAAGCAGGTGATTGGTATTGCCAAAGAGAAGGATAGCGTCCAGGTTGAGGTGGCCTTGCAGCCGACCACGGGCTACAAAGCCACGGTTTACAGCTACGCCAATGCTGTGCGCACACGCGATGGTGGCGTGCATGAGACGGGCTTTAAGGCCGCGCTGACCAAAGTGGTCAATGATTACGCCTTGAAGCTGGGCGTGATTAAAAATCGTGAAAAAGATGGCTTTAAAAACGAGATTATTCTGCAAGGTTTGAATGTGGCTATCTCGGTCAAGCTGACCAATCCGCAGTTCCAGGGACAGACCAAGGACCGTCTGAACAACGCGCCCGTCGAGGGCATTGTTCGTTCGGTGGTCGATGAGGGGCTGAAGGAGTGGTTTGAGCGCAACCAGAGCGCCGCCCGCGACTGGCTGAAGAAGGTTCAGCAGATGCAGAAGGCGCGCAATGAGGCCCAGCTTGTCGAGGAACTGGCGCGCACCGGCAATAAGAAAAACGGCGAACTGATCGATACTTCGCTTTCAAAGAAATTTCTGCGCTGCAATACCAGCGACCCGGATCGCTCCGAACTCTTTATCGTGGAGGGCGACTCGGCGGGTGGCAGCGCTGGTCAGGGCCGCTTTTCGGACTTCCAGGCGGTGCTGAAACTCAAGGGCAAGCCGCTGAATGTGGCCAAGGCTGATCTGAGCCGCATTGTGGGCAACGAGGAGATTCGTACCATCATCAATGTGCTGGGCACCGGTACGCGCGATTCCTTCGATCTCACTCGCCTGCGCTTTAACCGCGTAATCATCGCCACCGATGCCGACGTGGACGGGCTGCACATCCAGTGTCTGCTGCTGACTCTCTTCCACCAGGAATTTAGCGATCTGATTGAGCAGGGCCATATCTATATCGCCTGTCCGCCGCTCTATTCCGTCAAATACAGGGGCAAAGTCAACTGGCTGCTGGACGATGAGGCGCGTCTGCAATTCGTCAAACAACATCCCGACGCCAAAGATCTGGAGTTCAAGCGCTTTAAGGGTCTGGGCGAGATGAATCCCAAGGAACTGCGCGATACCACCTTCGATCCCGCGCGCCGCACGCTCAAACGCGTCACCATGGAGGATGGCGTGCTGGCCGCGCGCCTGGTTGATCAGTTGATGGAGGACAAGAACGCCGAGGCGCGCCGCGCCTTCCTGGCCGAACATGCCCGCAAAATTCGCGAGCTGGATGTGTAGCTGACGCCTGCCCGGCGCGCGAACAGGAAGCCACAGGCAGATCATCTTCCGGGGTCTGACAGGTTCGCCGTGTGTTAAAAAGTCTGGCAACACGTTTTTCGCTCCACCAATCTTTATACAGGAAAAGTAGCAATGGCTCGTACAACTAACGATACTACAATTGAGACAGGCGCGATCCGCGAAGAAGATTTTGCTGTTATCATGTCCCAGGCCTTCGCGACCTATGGTCTTTCCGTGGTGACAGATCGCGCTCTGCCTGATGCGCGCGACGGTCTGAAGCCGGTCCAGCGGCGTATCCTGGCCGGCATGCGCGAGGCGCGCTATCTCTCCAGTCGGCCCACAGTCAAAAGCGCGGAAGTGGTGGGTCTGATTCTGGGCAATTATCATCCACATGGTGATGCCTCGGTCTACGATGCCGCCGCGCGCATGGCTCAGCCGTTTACCCTGCGCTACCCGCTGATCGAGGGCCAGGGCAATATGGGCAGCGAAGACGGCGATGAGCCAGCTGCTTATCGTTATACCGAAATGCGTCTTTCGCCGCTGGCCGAGGCCATGATGGCCGATATTGACCGCGACACGGTGCCGCTGCACCCGACCTATAAGCAAGATCCCAAAGTGCAGGAGCCGGATTATTTGCCCGGCCATATTCCGCCGGTCGTCAATGCCTCCAGCGGCATCGCCGTGGGCCTCTCGACCAATATTCCGCCGCACAACCTGACCGAAGTCATGCGCGCCTGCATCGCCCTGCTGGACCGTCCGAACATGAGCGTCGAGCAACTGATGGGCTATATCCAGGGACCGGATTTCAGCCAGGGCGGACGTGTCATGGGCATTGACGGCATCAAGAATTATTTGAGCACTGGCAAGGGCCGCATTATCGTGCGCGCCGAGGTGCGCCTGGAGGAGACGCCGCGCAGTCGCGCCCTGATCGTCACTCAGATTCCTCCCATTGGCCGTGATCGTGTCAAAGAGTCCATCGCCAAGGCCATCAACGCCCGCAAGCTCGAAGGCGTGATTGACATGCGCGACGAGAGCGACACCGAGAAGGGGACGCGCATCGTGCTTGAACTGCGCAAAGACGCCGACGCCGCGCAGAGCCTTTCGCAGTGCTATAGCGATACCGATTTGCAGATCTCGCAATCCTTTCAGATGGTCTACCTCTTCGGCGAAAGTATGCAGGCCGCGCGCCAGCCCAAACAGGTGGGCATGCTTGAACTGCTCAACTACTGGAATAACCACCAGATCGATGTGCTGACGCGCCGCTCGCAGTACGATCTGCGCAAAGCCCAGGAGCGCCTGCACATCGTCGAAGGTCTGATCGTCGGTTCGCGCTATGCCGAGCAGATCGTCAGAATCTTCCAGCAGGCCGAGGATCGCGCTGCGGCGCGCAGGACCATCGAGGCGCGTTACAAGCTGACCGCCATCCAGTCCGAGGTCATTGCCTCGATGACGCTGGCCCAGGTGACGAAAATGGACGCCAGCAAGTACGCTACCGAGAAAAGCGAACTGGAGGCGCGCATTAACGAACTCCAGACCTTGCTTAACGACCGCAAAGCCCTGATCTCGCTGCTCAAAAAAGAGATGCAGCAGCTCATCAAACAATTTGGCGATGAGCGGCGAACTGTGATTGACGTTGAGGGACTGGCTCACGAGCCTGTCACCCAGGTTGCCCATCTGCACGAACGCGAGCCGCTGACCGTGGCCCTGACGCGTCAGGGCGCGCTCAAAGCCCTGCCTGCCGGTACCTTCACCCTCAAAGGCAAAAACGGCGAGGCCAGCTATGCGCCTGTGCGCGGCGACGAACAACTGCGCCAGGTTGTCACCACCACCTCGCAGGACTATCTGCTCTGTGTCGCCACCAGCGGACGCGTCTTCCAGATCGCTGCTCATGCCGTCCCGGAGGGTACGCGCCCGGCCAGGGGCGAGGCCTTGCGCCGTCTGCTGGCCCTGGAAGCGCGCGAAGAGATTGTCTGCCTTCTGCCAGTGGAGAGCTACGACGAGGACCGCTATCTGGTCATGTTCAGCAAACTTGGCAAAGTCAAAAAATCGCCGCTCAGCGAATACAAAACGGCGGACGTAGACGGTTTACTGGATATGAAGCTGGCCGAAGGGGATAGCGTCGTCAACGCGCTCATCTCGCGGGGTCAGGGCGAGTACTTCGTCACCACCGATGGCGGGCAAACCCTGCGTTTCAGCGACGACGGCGTGCGCGCCCAGGGGCGCGTCGGTCAGGGGGTCGCCGCTATGGCCCTGGGCGCCAGGGCCGAAGTTGTCAGCGCGGTCTATCTCGACGGTGAGAGTCAGAGCACCGTCACCGATCCGCTCAGTCTGCTGGTCGTTACGCGTCAGGGCTTTGTCAAAAAAGTCTTGCTCGCGGAATATCCGCAGAAGGGACGGGCCACCGCCGGCGTTATCACCACCGACCTGGCGGACAAAGATCGCGTTTTACAGGCCACAATCATCAGCGAACACGACCATTTCCTCTTCATCTGGTCCGGCGAGAGCAGCGATCAAGCCCTGGCCGTCAAAGCCAGCGAACTAAAGATTCTGCCGCGCGCCCGCAAAGGCGTCGAACTGGTCAAAGGGAAAATTCTGGAGGTCGTGCGCCTGGAAAACACGCCCATCGCGGAATAAGCTAGCATATTGAGCAGGGAATGGGAAAAGGCTGATCAGCAGCGTTTTTTGTCAGCACTGGACGGGCCACCCCATCCCGCAAGCAAGAAGAGAGAAACAGGCACATAAAACGCAGTTGCGCTCCATGTGCCCGTTTCTCTCTTCTTGCTTGTGTTCATGGCCGCAGTCCATAGACAGGTACGATAAAACCTGGAGAGAGACAAAAATCCTATGGCAATTAAATAAAACCATGCAAATATGATACTATTGCCAGTACAGATCTAAAACAACAAAAAGAGGTAAGAAGTTTTGAAGCGTCCGCGCCTGGTGCGTGAAATAGTCGAGCTTATCGCGATTACCCTGGTACTCTTCCTGGTGGTTCACTTCACCATGCAGGCCTATCAGGTCAACGACGATAGTATGCAGAATACCCTCCAAAGCGGTCAGAATGTGCTGGTGAATCGTGTGGCCTATCTTTTTCACGGGCCGGAGCGCGGGGATCTGGTGGTCCTGAGCGATCCCACGAATCCCAGTCATACGCTACTGAGGCGGGTGGTGGCTATTCCTGGAGATGTCATCGCCCTGGATAGCACCACCATAACCGTCGACGGCGTTCAGCTCAACGAGCCATATGCGCAGCAGAAGTTTAATCCCGGTGCCGAGACTACCCATATTCAGCCCGGCCAGTACTATGTCCTGCCTGATAACCGTCTCTCCAGCAACGCCGACTCGCGTTACTTTGGTCCCGTTGCCGGTAACCTGATCATCGGGAAAGCCGTTCTGGTCTACTGGCCCTTGAATCAATGGCATACCATGGATACCTACCCATCGGTCTTTTCAGCGCTCAAAAAGTGAAGCCATGCTACGCATGAGTCCTCCCCACTGTTTCTGAGGCGGCCTCAAGCGCTGGTTGCGCCCCGCCCCCCACTTTTTGGGACTCTGTTGACGAATGCGAGCATGAGTGGAATTGAGCTTGGAGCCAGAGCTCTTTGAAAAAGCGTTTTGTGCTCATCATGCTGCGTTGTTTCCAGTTTTCGTGTCATTCGTCAACAGAGTCCCAAAAGAGGGGGCGGGGTGCAACAAGCGGTTGGGGCCGCCTCAGAAAAATTGGGGATGACTCATGAATTTTACTGTTCGGCGACCAGGGGATTGGTCAGGGAGCCGAGGTGTTCTATTTCGATGGTGATGCTGTCGCCGGCTTTCAAGAAGACCTGCGGAGTGCGCGCCTGTCCCACGCCTGCCGGGGTGCCGGTCATAATCACATCGCCCGGCTCAAGGGTGGTCAGCTGGGAAAGATAGTGGACGATAAAGGGCACGTGAAAGATCATTTCAGAGGTATTGGAGTCCTGCATGACCTCGCCGTTCAGGATGCTGGCGATGCGCAGGGCGTTGGGGTCGGGTACCTCATCCTTTGTCACCAGGGCTGGCCCCAGCGGACCGAAGGTGTCGAGCATTTTGCCGGTGGTCCACTGCGTGGTGCGAAATTGCAGATCACGTGCGCTGACATCGTTGGCGATGGTATAGCCCGCCACATAGGCGAGCGCGTCCGCCTCGGCGATATATTTGCCGCGTTTGCCGATAATCACCGCCAGCTCCGCCTCGTAATCGACCTTCTCGCTGATGCGCGGAATGACCACGGCCTGACCCTGGCCGATGAGCGAACCGGCGACTTTATGAAACAGCACGGGATATTCGGGTACGGTCATGCCCGACTCGGCGGCGTGATCGCGATAGTTCAGGCCCAGACAGACCACTTTGCCCGGACGCAGCACCGGTGCCAGCAGCTCCACCTGTGAACTGGCGTAGAGCAAGCCCTGGGCCGCCAGCGTGGTATCGCCCGCCGCCTGGCGCTCCCGCACAAACGCCACTGCCCTGGCCGCCGCGTTCAGCGAAGCCTCGCCTCCGTGGAGCAGATTGACCATATCAGTTGGCAGACGCGAATCGGCCACCGCCAGTTCGTTGAGATTGCCCAGGTGGCGCAGAGCCGCGCGATAAGCCCGGTTCAGATCGACAACTGACTCGCCCAGCAAAGCGCCGGTGCGGGTCTGTCCTTCGTGTTGGTAGGTCACTAAGCGCATCTTGTTTACACTCCTTTATTGTTCGTCCGGCACCCGCTCCAGCAAGCTCACCAGTACATTGCTCAGATGCTCCCTGGTCACGTTCCCTGCCGCTTCAACCTCCTGGCGTTCGCAGGCCTGCAAAAGCTGTGCATGCTCAAGCTGCGCATTTCTGAACGCCGGAGAGGACTGGCCATAGAGCAGATACGTCTGCAGGTATGGCCCGACCCGATTGCGCAGCGTATTGATCAGGTTGAGCAGGTGAGGTCGTCGCGCCGCTTCATACAGCGTCTGGTGGAACAGCAGATTGAGATTGGCCCTCTGCTCAGCCGTCTCGCAGCGTGACAACTCCTCCAGCAGCCTCCGCATCTCCGCCAACTGTCCGCCGCTCAGATGCGGCACAGACAGCTCGGTTGCCCGGACTTCGAGCAGAATGCGTGAATCAAAAATATCGATCAGATCCGCGCGCGTGAGCCGGGTCAGCATCACACCTTTATGCGGCTTAAATTCTACCAGACCCTCCGCCTCCAGCACGCGCAGCGCCGCCCGAATCGGAATGCGGCTCACGCCCAGTTGTTCGGCCAGTTCGTCCTGCTGCAGATGCTCTCCGGCCTGAAACTTTCCCATCACAATCGCCTGGCGCAGACGCTGAGTCACCAGCTCCTCCACCGTCTGATAGTTCACCTTCATAGACAAGTTCTCCCAGGAGGCTGAATTTATACTGTATACAATATAAAGACAACCCGCTTTTGTCAAGGATTTCGGGCGGATTCCCGGATGTTTCCTGCTTTACAGCCCCAGGGGGAGAAGAAGGCAAGAAGGAACGAGCCGGGATGGCAGATGCATCCCGGCTCGTTCCTTCTTGCCTTCTTCTCCCCCTGGGGCCAGGTGTTCAGTTGGGTTGTTCGATCTGTTGGCCGCTCTCGCTGCTCAAGTAGACTTGCAGCAGGACATCCTCCAGATCCTGGGCGACGATATCGCGAGCACGTTGCAGAGTCGCAGGCTGGCCCTGTGCCGAGATCTCCTCAAGTTTCTGGTTGACCCGGCGGGCGTAACCCATGAAGTAGGGCGCCTGGATGTTGTAGTCAGGCATCATCATCAACTCGATTTGCTCTGCGTCAAAAAAATCGTCATCGTTGAAAATGTAGCTTGCCAGGTGGGCATAGGCATCGATCAGAGCCAGGCGTTCCTGGGTAAAAAAGTTGTCGCGAGCGCTGGCGACGAGCAGGCCGCCGGCAACGCGGGCCTGGCGCAAGATGGGAAAAGCCGCCGCACTGCGTTCGGGTCCATCCCAATGGGCGGGCAGAACGGTTGGCTCGTCACGACTGTTAATGGCGAAAGAGCGCATCATTTTGACGGCGTAGCCTACCAGCGATTCTGAGCCCAGGAAAAACAGGCGCTCCGAGAAGTCGCGCGGCCAGGGAGCGGTACCCACACCATCGCGTTCGCACAAACTGCGCACCTTCTTCCCGATGCGTGGCGGAACACACACGGCCAGCGAAACCAGCAGTCCCAGGCGCTCAGGATCAAGATGAATCAATGCCTGTCGTAAAATGAGATCCCGTGTAGACTGGCGACACAGGGGCGAAGGTGTCAGAGCCAGGTTGCTTAACACGCGTGCATAGAACTCGCCAGGGATGCCCTGAAGCGCCGGTGGATCGGAGCGCGGTTCCTCGCGCAACTCAGGAAAATCCGCCAGGAGTAAGCGCAAAAAGAGCGCACGAGTCTCCTGGGGGACCGCTCGTGACAGCAGACGCGCGTTCTCAAAATGGGGACGATTGGCGCCATCGGCCCAGCGCTGGAGCGTCGTTGGGCGGACGCGGGCGACCTGGGCCAGTCGCTCTCTTTCCTGTCCATCAGCTATCAGACGCCCGAGTAACTCTCTCCAGGTCGTCGCTTCTTGCCAGCCTTCCATCCTTTTTCGCACTGATGATTCCCTTCCCAATTAGAGCAAAGACTGTAGTGTGCAAAGTATATTTCTTATTCAATACCAGAACAATTATACCATGTTTCGCGCGAAAAGACAACACACGAAAATCAGACGATTGCCAGAAATGCGTCAATTATGAAATCGTTGTTATAACAAAAGCGCGTGCCAGACTCATTTCCCTTTCCCTGGTGTCGCGCGGGAAAGGCTGGCGGAAGCTGGTGAGGGGCTGGCCTCCATCTCCGGGCGTAGAAACCGCCCGGCCAGAGGTTGAGTCACTTCCGGGCGTCCATTTGCGTGATCTTCAGAGAGAGTCGATACAGAGGTAGCGGGACGATCCCTGCCTGGCAGGTGCGCAGGTGTGTGCGCTGATGAGAAGAAGGGAGCAATGAGAAAAAGATGACGCAGGCACATGATCCCAAATTTCCGCAGACGCCCAGCGGAGCGCTTTATCCGACGCACTATGTTGTCGGGGTCATCGATAATCTTCAAGAGGCGCGGCAGGCCGTGCGAGCCTTTAAAGATGCGGGCTACGACGCTGATGAAATCCGTTTGATGGAGGGGCAGGAGGTGCTGGATAAGGCTCAGGAACTCGATGAAAACAAGAACTGGTTACAGCGAGTGCTTTCAAGCTTTCAGGATACGACAGATGAGACTGGCGCCCATGTCTATCTGCTGGCCGCGCAACGCGGCAGGCAGATTTTGCATGTACGCGCCAATTCAGAAGAGGACGTGAACCGGATCAGTGAGCTGATGATGCAGTATCATGCGCATACGATCAAGTACTTCAGCCCCTGGTCCGTGTCCGATGTTCCCCCACAGAGTATTCCAGGCCATTGAGTCTGAAGCGGAAAGGGAGTTTTCTATGCAAACACAACCATTAGCAGGAAGACGCATTGCTATTGTGGTGACTGACGACTTTGAGCAGGCTGAACTGGTTGAACCGAAGAAGGCTCTGGAGCGGGCGGGTGCGACGACGCAAATTATTGCCCCGCGAAAGGGCCAGGTGCAGGGCATGAAGCACGATGTCAAGGCGGACTCATTTCCGGTTGATCTGAGTCTGGATCAGGCCAACCCGATGGACTTTGACGGAGTGATGCTGCCGGGTGGCGCGCTTAACGCGGATGCCCTGCGGGTCAATCAAAAGGCCCAGGCGTTTGTGCGCACCATTGATCGTCAGGGGAAGCCGCTGGCGGTCATCTGCCACGGTCCCTGGCTGCTGGTTTCCGCCGGCTTAACCAGGGGACGCACCCTGACCAGCTATCACACGATTCAGGACGATATTCGCAACTCCGGCGGCAACTGGGTCGACCAGGAAGTGGTGCGCGACAAAAACTGGGTGAGCAGCCGCAGTCCACAGGATTTGCCGGCCTTCAATCGCGGCATGCTTGAACTGTTCACCGGCAGCGGCGTGCCCGCCTAGTTGTCGATATGAGTCATCCCCAATTTTTTGAGGCGGCACAGAGCGCAAACACGCCCTTGCGGCATTGGAAAGATTGGGGATGACTCATATGAGATGCGCGGCTCAGGTGAGCAGGGTATGGTTGAGGGCGCGATCCAGGTTATAGCAGGCGCTAATCAGCGAGAGATGGGCAAAGGCCTGGGGGAAGTTGCCCAGCGCTTCCCCGGTGGCTCCGATCTCTTCGGCATACAGGCCCAGGTGATTGGCGTAAGTCAGCATCCGTTCCAGCAGCAGGCGCGCATCTTCGATAAATCCCCCGCGCGCCAGCGCTTCCACCATCCAGAAACTACACATGTTAAAGGTGCCTTCGTGGCTCTCCAGACCATCGGAGGCCGCCAGATTGGGATTGTAGCGATAGATGTGCAGATCGCTGGTCAATTCCCGGCGAATCCGCTCGATGGTGGAGAGCATGCGCCGATCTTCGGTGCCGACGAAGCGCGTCAGCACCATCAGCAGCGCGCTGGCATCGACGGCATCGCTGCCGTAGTATTGCACAAAGCTGCCCACTTTTTCATTCCAGCCGCGCTCCATGACTTCCCTGTAAATCTGCGAACTGGTGGTTGTCCATTCGCCGAAAGGAGCAGGCAGACCGCGATGGCGGGCAATGCGCAGGGCGCGATCAAAGGCTACCCAGTTCATCACACGCGAATGCACAAACTCTTTCTTGCCGCCGCGCACTTCCCAGATACTTTCGTCGGGATCGCGCCAGTGCAGTTTGAGCCAGTCGAGCAGGCGGCAGATGTTCCACCAGAGGTCATACGAAATGTCCTTGTAGCGATTGAGAAGATAGATCGAATCAATCAGCTCGCCGTAGACATCCAGCTGATCCTGTTTATAAGCGGCATTGCCGATGCGCACCGGGCCGCTCTGACGATAGCCCTCCAGGTGGTGTAGCACACATTCGCTGAGATCGCTGCGTCCATCGATGGAGTACATCGGTTGCAGCGCGCTGCCATTTTTGAGGTTATAGCAGCGCGCCGCCAGCCAGTCCATAAAGGCTCTGGCCTCGTCCAGAAAGCCCAGGATGAGCAGACTGTAGATGGTAAAGGCGGCATCGCGCAGCCAGGTATAGCGATAATCCCAGTTGCGCGCTCCCCCGATGGTTTCCGGCAGACTGGTCGTCGGCGCGGCCACAATCGCCCCCGTGGGTTGGTAGGTGAGCAGCTTGAGCACCAGCGCCGAGCGTACTACCATCTCACGCCAGCGCCCCTGGTACTGACAGCGCGCCACCCATCCCTGCCAGTAGCGCTTGGTGGCCAGAAATTCATTTTCATAATATTCTCTGGTGTGAGGTTCGGGATGCAGGGTATGATCGCGTGTGCTTTCCAGGCGAAAAAAGCGCTCCTCTTCCGCGTGC
>DASZXF010000085.1:0-6550 GCA_035546055.1 Ktedonobacteraceae bacterium | reverse complement strand
GCGGCTTCAATGGCGGCGGCGCGCGCGCTGGCGTCAGCGCCGCTGGCCTGGTTGATCGCCTCGATGCGTTCCGCGCCGAAGTTGATGGGCACGGCCTGGCTGTACTCTTTGGCGCTGACGTGCAACCAGGCATGGGTGTCGTCCTTGATCCTGTCCGCGAGGCGACGAATGGCCTCGGCGGGCGCCGCGCCCGCGTCTCGCTCCTGCCAGTAGGCCAGGACGCGATAGCTATGGCCGATCATGCCGGTCATGGCGCCGCCGCTGGTCATGAAATGGCCATTGCCGAACGAATCGCCGGCGACAACGCCGTTGGGCGCGATCAGGGCATCGTCCCCCACCCGTTCTACCAGGCTGAAGAGAGTCGGCCCGTAGATCATCTGCACCTTGCGCAGTTCTTCTCTGGGTATCTCCAGAATTCCGGCTGCCTGCGCGAGAGAGTAATCGTAAAGCAATTGCTGGTAGGCGGCGAAAAATTCGGGCGAGTCGGGATCGCTGCCTTCCGGCAATAGCCCGGCCTCGATGGGATCGAAGGTCTTGAAGTCGGGCGTCTGCACCAGCACCCAGCCGACCTCTGGATCGTTTTCGTGGCCAACGGCGATCTGACGCACCCAGTATTCCTTGCCGTCCTGGTCAAATTCTGAGGAAATACGCCGGCGCAGGCGACCGCCCACGAGGACTTCGACCAGGCCCGCGATGTAGTCAGCCTGGGCCACGACGGCGCCCCGTCCGTCCTGGTGATCAACCTCAACATCCTTTTGCTCGAAGCCCAGGCGCCTGGCGTCTGAACTGCTGAAGCCCTGGGCAACCATGAAGAGTTCGGGCACTCCGAGATCGATAGTTTCGCTGCCCGCCTCGCGCACTCGCACGAGTTGACCTTTGAAGTCGAATTCCCTGAGCGCTTCGATGCGAATACGCTTGCGACCATCGGCCTCGTCAATGAAGCCGTCGCCCTCGGCGGGCACCACCCGGTGATGGGTGTACAACTGCACCCTGGGCTGACAGTTGTTCTCCCGATCCTGCTTCTCCATCAATTCCAGGTAACGACGCAGGAGCTTTTGAATTGAGGCCGCCTCGGCCTGGAAGGTGGAAGGACCATCGAGCACATCGACCATCGAGGAACGAATCTTGCGCGGATCAGGCTGCGACGGCGGCTGCGGCGGATCCAACAGAGTGATGACCCGGTTGGGCAGACCATCACGCCAGCGGTCGTCAATAAATTCAACGTCACGAATGGTCCCTACGATATGCTGATCGGTGTCGAAACCATCGATAATTTCGTCGGCGACGATATCGCCAGCGGTTGTCTCTGACGAATAGAAGCACTCGGCGAGGCGAAAGATCCGACCATTGGCGCGCCGGGGCAGGCGCTCCTCGCCGTAACGCTCGCTCATCAACTGGTCAATCAAACCAAGCTGGTGATAGAAATCTTCGCGAATATTCCAGTGAACGCCAAGAAAGGGATCGCCGCGCATTTCGACGCCCACAGCCTGACGGCCCATGGCAATGCTCCACAGCATAGACATCATGCTGGTTCCCCCCAGACCCAGGGCCAGAAAGTCGGGAGAGGTGATTGGTTCGTGCTTCGCATCCATAGGGATTTCGCTCCTCATTAACAGTCGGTGAGATAGTGGTCGCTTGCTCCTTTGTATGGGAAGGAAGACAAAGGAGCCCTGCACCATAAACGCCGCGCGCTGCTCATTTTTTAAGACAGAATCGAGCAGCCCACGCTATTGCCTGCGCTTTCTTGCGATAAGCATAACATAAGAGACGATTCTCTACTATGGATGAGGTCTCTTTTGGAAAGTGACGTAGTTTATCTTTTGCTGTAAAATCGGCTTCAGAGGGGATAGCGGCGCCGCCAGCCTGGCATCTCGCGGCGCTCCCTGCTACGCTGCGTTTGCCGGCCTACCTAAAGGTCGGCTGAGGTGTCGGTGTGGGCACTGGCTGGATGGGAGGAACCGGCACGGTCTGCGGACTCGGCGCGGGCACTGGCTGAACGGGTGGAACCGGCACGGTCTGGGGATTGGGCACAGGCACAGTCTGCGGCCCCGGCGCCGGCACGGTCTGGGGTTCGGGCGCGGGCACTGTTCGCGGCTCTGGATGCGTCTGTGGATGCGGCTCCGGCGTGGCCGGCTGTGGATGCGCGCCTGTCCACTGGCTCGCCCGGGTTATTCTCGCAATGTTCATCAAACATGCTCCTTTCTCACAAACCCAACAGATCGGAAGAACTCTTTCCAGTTACAACACGATTGCCGACCTGTCTGCGCGTCAGTCAGCGAGGGATCAAACAGGCAGGGGTGTCTCGCCTGTTTTAAGGGAGCGAGGAAGGCGCACGCGAATGGTGGTCCCCTGGCCAGGGGCGCTTTCGATGCTGAGCGTCCCGCCGGTTCTGGCAACGCGTTCCTGCATGGAGCGCAAACCCAGGTGACCGGGGAAGGCTCCGCCGGTCTCAAAGCCGCGTCCGTTATCGCGCACTACCAGCAGGAGTTCGTCTGCCGACACCAGCAGACGCAGACTGACGCTACTGGCGCGCGCGTGCTTGATGATATTGTGAAGCGCCTCCTGGGCGATGCGGTAAAGCGCCTCTTTATGCTCAAGGGGCAGATCCGGTTCCTCCTCGATCTCGCACTCGACGGCCAGTTTATGGCGGGTGCGCAGGACGGCGACCTGGCGGTTGAGAGCCGCGACCAGTCCCTCGCGCTCCAGAGATTCGGGGCGCAGCTCGAAGATGAGGGCGCGCATTTCAGCCAGCCCGGCTTCGGCCAGCTTGAGCACGTATTCGGTGGAGGCCTGGGCCTGCTCGTACTCTTTTTCTTGCAGCGTGTCCAGAATGGTATGAGCGCCCAGGCTCATGCTGTAGAGCACCTGCGAAACCGAGTCGTGCAGTTCGCGCGCCAGCCGCTGGCGCTCCTGCAAGGCCGCCAGCTCTTTGGCCTGCTCATAGAGCCGACGTAGTTCGCGTTCGCGTTCGCCGGCCTGCTCAACCCTCCGACGCAGAGCGGAGGCGAGCTGACTGGTCAGGATGGCCGCGACCAGGAAGACACAGAGCGTCAGGACATCCTCGACCTGCAAAAAGGCCATGGAATAGAAAGGCTGGACAAAGAAGTAATCCACCGTGAACGAGGTCAGCAGGGTGGCCAGAATGGCGGCGTAGAGGCCGCGCGTGCTGGCCAGCGCCATGATGACGATGAGATAGAACAGCGAAATGGTCTGAATGCGCGGAAAAAGATAGAGATGAACCGCCTCCAGCAGGACTGTCACCAGCACCACTCCCCCACTCGCCAGCAGCGTATCCTGACAAAAGCGCCGCCAGCGAAAGCCCTTGCGCCAGAGCAGGAGGGCAGAACGCAGGTGAGCAATCAGTTTCATCGACGGTTCCTCTTCCTTTCTCACAAAATTTGCATATGCGCATGAAGGAGAGCACCACACGCCTGGACGGCTATGACCCGGCCTGGGACTGCGGGCCAGGTTCCGGCGTCACCAGACCCGCGCTGATGGCGTAGAGAACGGCCTGCGTGCGACTCTGGACGCCCAGTTTGGCCAGGATATGCCTGACGTGAGTCTTTACGGTATCTTCCACCAGTTGCAACTGACGGGCGATCTCTTTGTTGGAATGGCCCTGAGCCAGCAGGCGCAGGACATCCGTTTCGCGCGCGGTCAGCAGTTCTCGCTCCTTCCCTACGCGCACTTCCTGCACAAGATAGGCCGCGACACGAGGGGAGAGCTGCACCTGACCGGCGGCGGCGGCCTTGATCATGCGCAGCAATTCGCCGGCCTGGGTATCTTTGAGTAAATAGCCAATGGCGCCCGCCCGAATGGCCCCCACGACGGTCGCGCTTTCCAGCACACTGGTCATGGCGATCACCTCGGTCTCCGGGAACTCCCGGCGGATAGCGGCGGTGGCGGCGATACCGTCGAGCACCGGCATCAAAAGGTCCATCAGGACCACATCGGGACGCAACTGGCGCACCTGCTCAAGCGCTTCGGCTCCGTCGTTGGCCTCGCCGACGACCTGCAGCTCGGAATCACGTCCGAGAAACATGCGCAAACCCTCGCGCACAACGCTATGGTCATCGGCCAGCAAGATGCGAATAGTCACTCATCTCCTCCTTTCGAGTGAGACATGTCTACCCCCAAAGAGGAGGCGCTATTCACCCCCGTGAGTGACGCACAGGGCTGTCTCCAGGCTCTATACTGAATCTCATCAACATGCACAGAAAGCAGTGCCCGCTGTTCTGCGTAGATGGTACGCGTGGCATTCACAGGTTCCTAGTGTAGCACACCAGGGCGCGCAAATGCGAGAGACAAAATCGGTGCCTGTCAGAACAGACACCCCTAGTTGGAAGCGATGGTGCTCATGGTACGTTTATTACTCCCTTTCACTCACGGAATCGACTCGCCTGCTATTACCTCTGCACTTGCTCTGGCGCGACAGATGAACGCGACTTTGATTCTTTTGTCCCTTATCCCCGATCAACAAGCTCCCGGAAAAGGTCCGCGCTGGGAAGATATCCAGCAATCGCGGGACTTCCTGGAGTTCACCCAGCACAAAGCAGCTCGCCTGGATGTGCCGGTTGAACGCGTGGAGCTTTTTACCCGCAACGCCCCCCGCAGCATTCGCACCTTCGCGTGGGAGATGGACTGCGCCGGCATTGTGCTGGCGATGCGTGGTGAGCGGGGAATTTTGCTTGATACGCGGGAGATCCAGCAATTACTGGGGGAGAAAAATCCCCCTATCTACATGGTGTCGTTCCTGGCAAAAAAGCGCCTTTTTTCCTGGCCCGGCTGGTTCTCCCGCCAACGCGACAAGGCTACCGAGCCTCCTGCCAGCAGCGTGTTGCACTGGAAAGTCTTTGCTGCCCAATCTGCATACCAGTCGCACGGCCCGCACGTGCTGACAGATAGTTGAGTACACACGTATGGAAGCTTCACCTCAATCTCAGAGCCATGGCCAGCATGGCGGGCAACTCGGCCCGCTCTTATGCTGGGCGGTCGTTTTTGCCGATATCGGCTCATCCATTTACTATGTCCCTGGTATCCTGTACGGGAAAGTCGGCAATCTGGCCGGTTTTTTTGTTTTGCTCACCATGTCCGTCTTTGTCCTGCTGGCGCTGAAATACGCCGAGGTCAGCGCGCGCTTCCCCGAAGGGGGCGGCGTGGTGACGGTGGCGGCTCAGTCGATGAATCCCTGGGTGGGCGCGCTGGGCGGCATGTTTATCCTGGTGAGCTACTTTCTGACGGCGGCCATCAGTTGCCTGTCGGCGCTTCAGTACCTCAGCGTGGTGATTCCGGCCATTCAGCCCTTTGTGCTGGAAATCACTATCAGCGTGCTGGCGTTTCTGGGCTTTCTCAACTGGATCGGCATCAGCGAAAGCGCCAAGGTCAGCCTGGTGGGGGCCATTGTGGCCTTTTTCAGCAACCTGGCCATCATCTGGACGGTCTTTTCGCATATCCCGATCTCCGAGTTTCCCGCGCTCTTTAACAGCATGTTCGCGGGCGCGACCCTGACCCCCGGCTCGCTGCTGGTCGGCTTTGCCAGCGCGTTCCTGGCCTTTTCGGGACTGGAGAGCATTTCGCAGCTTTCGCCGGTGATGAAGTCGCCGCGCAAGAAGGTGATTAGTCTGGCCCTGCTGCTGGTGGTGCTGACCATCGGCGCGACCAGTCCGCTGCTGACTATGCTCTCGACGCTTCTGCAACAGAAAGAGGCGGCTGATCCTGTGGTTTCCACGCAGCTTGTCTCGCTGCTGGGCGGACACTGGGGCAATACGGCCCTGCAAACCGAGGTGGCGATCAGCGCCAGCCTGATCCTGGCCTTCGCGAGCAATACCGCCGTGATCGGCGCCTATCACGTCTTCATGGCTCTGTCGCGCATGGAGTTTTTGCCACGCTTTATCCTGAAACGCAACCGCTTCCGCAATACGCCCCACTGGTCGATCCTGCTGGCGACGGGCATCCCTATCGCGGTCCTGATCTGTGTCAATGGCGCGATAGATATTCTGGGCGATATGTACGCCTTTGGCCTGCTAGGTGCCTTTAGCGTGACCTGCCTGGGCCTGGATATTCTGCGCACACGCGAACGCTCACGGCGCCGCTTCCACAAAATAGCGGGCATAGTTCCGGCTCAGGAGCACAACGGCAATGGCAATGGCCATCTGCCTGAACAGGATGGATTGAGCGCGCTTGTTGAACAGAAGCAACTCGGAGGCGAGAATGGACACACCACGCAGCCTGATCTGGTCGCTGTGAACCCTGGCCGCTTCGCCTGGCTGGGCAAGGGCTGGAAGCAGTTTGACTACTGGCTGGGCCTGATCACGACTTTCCTGGTGATAACGGCCTGGTTAATCGGTCTGGTCTCCAAGCCGCTGGCGACGGCCTTCGGCGGCTCGGTCGCGCTGATCGGTATGGGCGTGGCGGCCATCAATTATGTGCGAGGTCGGGGACGCGTGCCGGTTGTCACAACCTATCTGAAAGATCGCCTGCCTGATGCTCTGCTGGCGGTCCTGGTGGCCAATGACGAGGGCAACGATTCGGTGATTAGCGCGGCCATTGA
>DASZXF010000084.1:0-5848 GCA_035546055.1 Ktedonobacteraceae bacterium | reverse complement strand
CTGCCAGAAGCGCCATAGATCAGTATATGTTGTCCGGCTGCGATCTTCCCCCGGGTGAGGAAATGCAAGGCGGTGATGCCCCCCCAGGGAATGGCGGCGGCTTCCTCATAGGGCAGCGTCGATGGTTTGCTGGCAATCGCGCTGTTTGCTGGCAGACAGGTGTACTCGGCATATGTCCTGAAGCGCGTTATATCATAGGCATAGATCTGGTCTCCTTTTTTCCATTGTTTGACCTCCTTGCCTGCCGCTGCAACTTCGCCAGCTACCACCGTCCCCAGGATAGTTTTTCTTGGTTTTCTCAGACCAAACACGAGACGAGCGATGAGCCAGAATGAGAGAGGAACGGTGGAGCTTCGCAGCCTGATATCTCCTGCTGTGACGCTGGTCGCGGCGACTTTGACCAGGATCTCATGGTCACCGGGGACAGGTTTCTCCATTTCCCGGAGCTGAAGCACTTCGGGGGGGCCGTATCTGGTGCAGATGATTGCTTTCATGGGAGAATCTCCTTCTTTTTCGCTAAAAGGATGGTGGGGAGGACAAAGGGATGTGCCCCCGTTGCACTCCGCTGAGCAATGCATGACGCTTTCGACGGATGAGCCATTCGGCTATGGCAAGATTGATGAGCCAGCTGGCGCCCAGCAGCAGATCTTTGTACGGTTCCCCCGGGGAGCCGAAGATGATCATCCAGATCAGCGCGGTCAACGCCTGGGTACCCGCGCCCTGGCCGAGAGCATAGCCGCGCATCATCCAGGCGCGATGCCGGGCTATGTCCCGTCGCAGGATGGCAACCAGGCCCAGAGCCAGCGACAGGACCATAGCCAGGCCGAACAGCATGCGGAAGCCATAGAGCAGCGTGCTCTGGGACGGGAGAGAGAAGAGGATGAACTGAGTCATCCACAGCCCTGAAAGTCCGGCAGTCAGGCCAGACAGGGCCACCAGCCGTCCAGAGAGACGGTGGAAGCCGGGAAAGCTTCGGCGCACGCCAGGGGCGAACTGGAAGGCGCCCAGCAGGCAGAATGGGAGGGCGCTCACAATGTGGAGCACAATTGGCAGGGGCAAAGCCCGGAACTGGGTATCGTCGGGCGTGAGCGCCGCGCCGGTGGCGAAGCCGATCAGGCCGAGCACGCCTCCCAGAGCCGGGATCGCGGTGAGCAGGATCAGTCCGGCTGGCACCAGCCAATCGGCCCTGGTCAGGGCGCGCAAGCGCGCCCTTTGAGGAACGGAAGCCCTGGACTGCTCTGTTGTGATCAACTCAATCTGTTTGTTCATGGTCGTCTTCCTTCTCTTGCTTCGTCGGCCTGGGGCGTTCCGTCGTCGGCGCTCCCGTCAGACCCTCAAAACACGGTTCGTACCCGCCTGCTAGTCCCGGAGCGCGTTGGCCCATTTTTCTGCATAATCGCCGATGATAGGCAGCTTGTAGTATCTGCCGCGCGCGGCCTGGACGATTAAGACTATCCAGCAGATGAAGGTGACGAACCCTAGCCCGCCGCCGATGGAGGCCAGGAAAGAGATGGAATTGAACACGGTCGTCACCAGAGTCATCACACCGAAGAAGATGAGGGACTGCATCGCGTGGAAGCGTACAAAGCTATTCCCCCTCCTCAGCAGGAGGAAAAGCAGACCGGTGACCCAGCCGCCAAGGTAGCTCAGCCAGCCGCTTGCAGGTGGCGCCAGGTAGTGCAACCGCTGACTCCCATACTGCTGAGAACTCTGAAGCTTCTCTTGCTGATGATACTCGGCATATTGCTGAGGTCCAGGGAGCTGCTCTTGCTGCTGGTATTCTTTCTCAGAAGATGAGCGATAGCCCTCTGGAGAGCTGGTCTGGAAGTCGTTGGAAGTCTCAAACGGCCTGGCTATGGCCGTCCCTCTATATCCGCTGGAGAGAGGGGTTGCTTCGTGTGCATAGTTTTCCATAAGTGTGTTATCTCCTCATATCTGCCTGCTCAGGCTCGACTTGCATGACTGCAACCAATGGCAGGCCAACATCACGTACTTTTCTCAATAAGCTGTACAACATGGCCTGATCGAGCACCGGGCCGGTCAACAGTGTTTCGCCGTTCTCAAGCGAGGTGATGCTCAGGCCGCAAAACCAGTCGGCCCACTTGCGGTCCAGGTGACCCTTGATTCTGATCTGATAGATCAGAGGCTTCGTCTTTTCATGGCTCAAGTTGCTTTCGTGTGCCATGCTTTTGTCCCTCCTGTGATCGGTCATCTCTGCCTGCGCTATGTGCTTCAGGTCTCTTTATGCAAGGAGTATACCTGCTCCGGGACGTGAGAAGAGAGAGACGAAAGTGCTGTTCGAGGTCATGTTCTCTCCGCCCGGCCAGAGGCACAGGGTAATACTAAAGTTATGTTGGGCAGGTGTGGGGAGGGACGAACTGTTCTATGCGGGAAAGTGACAACCGGTGGGCTTAGAGCAACCCTAGCTCACGGGCTCGCGCGATTGCTTCGGTGCGCCGCTGGACTCCCAGCTTGCCGAAGATTTTCAGATTGTGGCCTTTCACGGTCCCCAGAGCCAGAAACAGCCGCTCGCTAATCTCCTGATTGGAGAGTCCGGCAGCCACGAGACGCAGGACTTCCAGCTCGCGCTCTGAGAGTGGCTCGATCAGGGATTGGGCAGGGGACGGAGGCGCGGCGTTTTTGCCCTGCGGCTGCTCAGCCTCCCAGGCAGTCAACACTTTCTTGAGATAGTCGGGCATACTCCCCAGAGCCATCGCTTCGGACAAGAGAGCAGCCATGGGGAGACCTTCATCGAGAAAGAGGCGGACGAAACCAGCGGGCTCGGCCATGGCCAGGGCGTCAACGAGCAGATGCAGCGCCTGATCTTTTTCGCCATGGGCGCGAGTCGCGACCGCCTGGAGGACCATGGCCTTGAGTTGCTCATCCTTCCAGTCCTTCGCCTCCGCCTGTTCTCGCCATGCAGAGAGCGCCGCCAGCGCGGCGGGTGGATCTCCCTGAGCCAGGTGAACCCTGGCCCGGGCGAGCGGGAGCTGGTAGGTCTGCGCCAGGTGGGCTGCCGCTGGAAGATTCCCCTGGCGCAGAAAAGCGAGCACTTGCGCGGCGGCAATCTCAGGCATGCGATTTACAACGTTGCGCTGCTGCGCGGACTGACTGGCCTCCGCGAGCAGGGCAGTTGCGTCGGACACCTCTCCCCGGGCGAGAGAGAGGCGGGCCAGGAAGACCTCACAGGCGATGGCGTACTCGCCTTCATGATCGGACTGCCGCGCCAGGTGGAGGCTCTGTCGCCTGTGCCGCTCGGCGGCCTCCAGATCGTTCCATTCGTAGAAGATACGGGCCAGGCCCAGGTGCGCTTCGCAGAGATGAGGAGGTGGCTGATCCCCCGCCAGTTGCAGAACGCGCTGGTAGGTCTGAACCGCCAGGTGGAGCTGGTTGTCTGCCTCCTGGAGGATGCCCAGGCACATCGTCGCCATGACGGTGGTGAAAATATCGTCGGAGGCCTGGCTGTTCTCGATGACCCGGGTGTAGGCTCCTCTCGCCGCGACACGATCTCCCTGGATCTGGTAGGCCGCGCCCAGCGTCCAGTGAGCCATCGCGCGGGAAAACAGATTCTCGGGGTCCAGATACTCCAGGGCGCGGCGTGACTGGGCCAGCACCGTTTCTGGCTGGTAGGGAGTGAGAGCCAGCGTGGCCCTGAGAGCGGCGATTTGTCCGAGCAGGTCGCGGGTTCTCTCATCCAGATGGGCGTCTTGCAGGGCGGATTCAGCCGCCTGGAGTTTCTCTTCCACCCCGGTCATCTCGGCCCTCACCAGCAGCAAGGTGGCATACCTCACCCACAGCGAGGGTCTGGCGTCCAGAACCGCCTTTGGCAGCGAGCCCAACCAGGAGAGAATAGTGGTCACCGCGCCAGGAAAATGCCGGGGAATGTTCTTTCCTTCAATCAAACGCTCGGCGCGTTCCACATCGCCGGCGGCAGCCGCATGGTGAAACGCTTCCATCGTGAGGCCCTGGTCTTCAAGCCACTGGCTGGCACGCAGGTGCAACTCGTTCACCTGGTTTTGCGCAAGGGCTGGAGAGGGGGAAAGGCTCTGCCGCAGGCGCAGCCTGAGCAACTCCGCAAAGAGATGGTGATAGCGGTACCAGCGCCGCTCGTTGTCCAGGGGGATGAGGAACAGGTTGGCGCGTTCGAGGTCTTCCAGGGTGGCCTGCCCGGGCGTCATGGAATCGAGCACCACCGCATCACACAAGGGTCCCGACATCCGGTCGAGGATGGAGGTGTGCAGCAAGAACGCCTGGATGCGCTCGGATTGCTGCCCGAGAACCTCTTCCATCAAGTAGTCCACAACGTACTGGTGGCTGCCGGTGAAGGAGGCGATGAGACTGCTGGCATCTTCCTGTCTCTGGAGGGAAAGGGCCGCCAGTTGCAGGCCAGCAATCCAGCCCTCTGTGCGCCCTTCCAGAGCGGCGATGTCCTGCTCAGAGAGGGTGAGGCCCATTACCCGGGTGAGAAAAGCTGAGGCTTCTGAGGGGGAAAAGCGCAAATCAGCGACGCGCACTTCGGTTATTTGGTCCCTGGCGCGCAGACGGGCCAGGGGGAGGCGTGGGTCTTCACGGGTGGCAATAACCAGGTGCATGTGTGGGGGCAGGTGATCGATGAGAAAGGCGAGCGCCTGGTCAACTGGTCTGGCATCAAGCACGTGGTAATCGTCAAGGACAAGAACGAAGGGGTCAGAGATGGTAGTGATCTCATTGAGCAGCACCGTCAGCAGCGCTTCAGCTGGTGGTGGCTGAGGAGATTGGAGCGCGCCCAACGCCCCTTTCCCAATATTGGGCGCGATAGTCTGTAAAGCAGTGACCAGGTAAGCCAGAAAGCGCGCGGGGTCGTTATCCTGATCGTCCAGGGACAGCCAGGCCACTGATCGTCCAAGTCCGAGGGTCCATTCACTGAGCAGCGTGGTTTTGCCAAAGCCAGCGGGGGCCGAGATGAGGGTCAGTTTGCGGTGCAGCCCCGCGCTCAGCCGCTCAAGCAGTCGGGGTCGGCTAACCATGCTGGGCCGAGGCCGGGGGAGATACAGTTTTGTAGTTAAAATGGGCGTCACGCTATTTTCCTTCTTTCTCTAGCAACATCTGCACTTTCTCCGCTGTTCCTGTGCCTTTGCTCGGGGTATAGATGAGCATATGCAGGTCGCCAGCGTCGCCGATCTGGACCCAGAGGAAGTCAAAATGCAGCTCGCCTGCCAGGGGATGGTCTATTCTTTTGTGGCCTTCGGAGACATTCTGGACATCGTGGGCGGCCCAGAGTTCGCGGAATTCGGGGCTGATGCGGCTGAGTTCCGCAATCTGTTCGGCCCACCAGGGATCGTTGATGAAGCGGCCATAGCTGGCGCGGAACTGGCCCAGATAGATGCGGGCGATTTTTGTCCATTCCTGGTCGTCTCTGGTAAAGCCGGGCCGGGCTGTGAAGAGACGCCTGACGAGGTTGCGCTCACTCTGGTTGAGGTCGCTGCCGAAGATGACCCGGGAGGCTGCATTGTTGGCTATGACGTTCAGGCGTGCGTCCGTGACGCAGGCTGGCATGAAGGTCATCTGGTCGAGAAATTGTTGGATGATCGGGCTGATGCCTGGTGGGGTGAAGGTGGGAACGGGTGGCGGCTGGTTGAGAGCCAGCAGGAAGAGATGGACACGTTCGTTCTCGTCCAGGTGCAGGGCATGAGCCAGACTTTCCAGAACCTGCACAGAGACATGGATGTCCCGTCCCTGTTCCAGCCAGGTGTACCATTCGGGACTCACTCCGGCCAGGGTGGCTACTTCGCTTCGGCGCAGGCCAGGGGTGCGCCGACGTGTTCCTCGCGGCAGGCCCGCCTGTTCTGGCGAAAGGCGAGCGCGGCGA
>DASZXF010000083.1:0-3827 GCA_035546055.1 Ktedonobacteraceae bacterium | reverse complement strand
CGAGAAGCGAGCAGTGCTGCACGTGGCCCTGCGTGCTCCCAAAGGCGCGACAATCATGGTCGATGGGCAGAACGTCGTGCCGGAGGTGCATGCAGTGCTGGAAAAGATGGCCGCCTTCGCCAACCGCGTGCGCAGTGGTGAGTGGAAAGGCCACACCGGCAAACGCATTCGCAATATCATCAACATCGGCATCGGCGGCTCCGACCTGGGGCCATTCATGGCCTATGAAGCTCTGAAGCACTACAGCGACCGCGACCTGACTGTGCGCTTCGTTTCCAACATCGATGGCACCGACTTCGTTGAGTCCACCATCGACCTTGATCCCGCCGAAACGCTTTTCGTCGTCTCGTCCAAGACCTTTACCACCCTGGAGACGCTGACCAACGCGCGCTCGGCCCGTGCCTGGTGTTTGAACGCGCTCAAAGACGAGAGCGCGGTCGCCCGCCACTTTGTCGCGGTTTCCACCAATACCGCCGAAGTGACGAAGTTTGGCATTGATCCCGCCAACATGTTCGAGTTCTGGGACTGGGTTGGCGGGCGCTACTCCTACGACTCGGCCATCGGTCTTTCGCTGATGATCGCCATCAGTCCTGAGCGTTTCTACGAGATGCTGAGTGGCTTTCACCAGATGGACGAGCATTTTCGCAGCGCGCCATTCGCGCAAAACCTGCCAGTGCTGCTGGCGCTGCTGGGCATCTGGTATAACAACTTCTTCGGCGCCGAAACCGTCGCTATCCTGCCCTACGATCAATATCTCAACCGTCTGAGCGCGTATTTCCAGCAGCTCGACATGGAGAGCGATGGTAAGCACGTTGATCTGGAGGGCCGGCAGGTCAATTACCAGACCGGGCCGATCATCTGGGGCCAGCCGGGCACCAACGGTCAGCACGCCTTCTACCAGTTGATTCACCAGGGCACCAAACTCATCCCGTGTGATTTCATTGGCTTTAATCAGACCCTCAACCCCATCGGCGATCATCACGATCTTTTGATGGCCAACCTCTTCGCTCAGACCGAAGCGCTGGCCTTTGGCAAGACCGCTGAAGAGGTTGCCGCCGATGGAGTGCCCGCCTTCCAGGTGCCTCATCGCACCTTCGAGGGCAATCATCCCACCAACACCATCCTGCTTGATCGTCTGACCCCGGAGGCGCTGGGCAAGCTCATCGCCCTCTACGAGCACAAGGTCTTCGTGCAGGGTACCATCTGGAATATCAACTCCTTTGACCAGTGGGGCGTGGAGCTTGGCAAAGTGCTGGCGCAGCGCATCATTCCTGAACTGGAAAGCGGCGCCGCGCCCGCTCTCAAGCACGATAGCTCGACCAACGCCCTCATCCGGCGCTATCGCCAGGCGCGCGGGCGGGCCATCTGAACAGCTAAATGATCCAGTTCTGAAAGAGGCCGGCCATCATTTTCTTTCATAGTCCCTGGCAGATTCGCGTATCCCAGCGCGGGCATGGCCAGGGAAGGGAACAGCCTTGCTGGCCACATTTTGTCCGACATAACAGGCGAAATGCGGCCAGCAAGGCTGTTAGCGCGCTGGCTAGCGAACGGCTTCCAGCTTCCGCGTAAAATCTTCGCAGAAGGCCGTAATGGTTTCAGCCGGGAGGGCATGTTCTTCATCAACAGCCAGTAGCGCGAATACACGCGGCCCCTTGAGATGAGCCGGCAGATCGGCAGGTCTGGGGACAACATGCAGATGGACATGATGAAAGCCCTCGCCCTCCGCGAAACAGATGAGATATTCCTTCTGGACCGTGGGATCAGTATGCATCACCTGTACCAGCTTATATTCGATCTCCGCCAGCTCCAGAAACTCCTCTTTCGTCAGTTCGTGCAACGCTTCAACGTGGCGCTGCGGTAAAATCACCAGCCATCCCAGGTGCGTCGTGGGGTAGGCGTGGTCAACCGTCCAGTATTTTCCCTGATAGATAAACGGACCAGGAGAGATACGGTGTTCCCCGCTCAGACTCAGGCAGGTCAAACAATCCATACAGTACACTCCTCACTTTTCTAGGGTTGAGTATCAGTATAACATGAAGAAGGAGAGCAAACGCAGATATCCTGTTTCACCGACGAGTGACAATAGTATCCACTCCCTGAAGCGGCTCACTTTTCCAGGGAGGTGAGTGCTCCTTTGTGGGGCCGGGTAGACGGGTTCATGGGAGGTGGCCTGAGAAACGGCGAAAAATTGCGTTATATTTCGCTATCAACTGGCGACAGAGAGGGTATGAGGAACAGGCTGTTAGCACAGATAAGGAGCGAAGTATGATGCTTGAGAAAGAACGCGCTGGGGAGAAGGCTTATCGCGAGGAGATTGTTCATTTTTACGATGGAGAGACCGAGCTGGCCGGCATACTGTGTTTGCCGGAGGGAGCCGGGCCGCATCCGGTGGTTATCTTTATTCATGGGTCTGGTCCGGCGGATCGTGAGGGCTTCGGCGGTTTTCCTCCGCTCTGGCAGGCCTTCGCGCGCCGGGGTTGCGCCTCCCTGGCCTGGGACAAGCCCGGCGTGGGCGCCTCAAGCGGCGATTGGCGCTTGCAGACGCCGCAGGAGCGGGCCAGGGAATGCCTGGCGGCGCTGACCTATCTCGCCCGGAGGGAGGATATCGACGCGGGCAAGATGGGCGTCTACGGCAGAAGCCAGGCCGGCTGGGTCATTCCCTTCCTGGTGCAGATGACCGATCTGGTGGCCTGCGTCGTCGCCGTCTCCGTTTCCGTCGCCTCCGGTTCAGAACAGGATGTCTACCGTGTCGCGCACCAGTTGCCGGCTGACGGGTTTACGCCGGAAGAGGTCGAACGCGCCGTGGCCTTTGCCAGATTGCGCGCCGCCCTGATCCATCTGCGAGCGCCCTACGCCTGCCTCGCGGATCTGCAAACGCTCGCCGCGCATGAGCCCTGGTTTGAGGACGCGGGCGGCGCGTATCCCGAAGCGTACTATCAGATAGAGACGAGCGTCCCGGAGCGTTACGCGCGTCCCGTCCTGTCCTCCATCACCTGTCCCGTCCTGGCCGTCTTTGGCGAGCGCGACACCCTCATCGACGTTCAGGAGAGCGTCGAAGCCTATACCGAACTTCGGCGGGCCGGGAACCGCGATGTGACCATCAAAGTCTTTGCCAGCGCCGATCACGGTCCCTTTCTCACCCGGACAGGCGGCATGAACGAAATGCAGCGCTCATTACAGCAGACCGAACGGCCCTTCCCGCCGGGATACCTGGACCTGCTGGCCGACTGGCTCCAGCTCCACCTGGCGCCCGCGCGCCACTCAGGCTGAGGACTTCTGAGCACGCCGGAGATAGAGAGGATTGGCTGCCCTTCCAGTATATTCTTCAGATATTCCTCACAAAAATCTCACAAGTTTCCAGTACAATACCCATCAGAGGAAAACTCATGTTTCGCGTCGGATGAGCAGAGGACAAAACTGGAAAGCAGCTATGAAATGAACATTCTGATTGTCGATGATGATAAAAAAACGGTTGATTTGATTCGGCTTGCTCTGAACAACGAACACTTTGCGACACTCACGGCCTATGATGGGCTGGGAGCTTTGGCGCTGGTCAGGAGTCAGGCACCCGATCTGATTATTCTCGATTGGCTGTTGCCGCATATCAGCGGCCTGGACCTCTGCCGCCTGATCCGCGCCGAGTCGCCTGTGCCCGTGATTATGTTGACGGCCAGAGCGACAGAAGATGATAAGCTGCTGGGGCTGAATCAAGGTATCGACGATTACCTGACCAAGCCATTTAGCCTGCGTGAACTGGTCGCGCGGGTGCGTATTGTGCTACGCCGCACCTATCAGATCGCAGATCGCCCGGCCATGCTGCGCGCCGG
>DASZXF010000082.1:0-6707 GCA_035546055.1 Ktedonobacteraceae bacterium | reverse complement strand
GTTGAACTGCTCGATCAGGGTTGCCATGCGCTCCAGGTCGCGGGCCAGCCATGCTGTCTCAATGGCTTCGGCCAGCAGGTTCTCCCGCTCGTACCAGTGGCTTGCGCGCAGGGAGATAGCTTGTAAGGCATCTCCGCCCAGGCGGTGAGCGGCTTCGCGGCGCATGGCTTCGGCGAAGAGAGCGTGATAGCGATACCAGTCTCCTGCCCCGGCGATGGCTTCGAGGAAAAGACCGGCCCGCGCGACGGTTTCCAGGCGGGTTGCGCTACCGATGCTGGCGGTGGCGGCGTCACAGAGAGGCGCACAGAGGCGCTCCAGGACGCTGGTTTGCAGGAGGAAACGCTGGATATCCGCCGGCTGCTTTTCCAGCAGTTCGCTGACAAAGTAATTGAACAGGTCGCGGTGGGGAAGGCCAGTTCCTGCCGTTGGCCCCTGGAGAGCGAGGTCCGTTTGCTGACCGAGGGCCAGAAGTGCCTGCTCGATGGCAGGAGCGTCAGACCAGCCTGAAAGAGTGCAGGAGAGCAGGCGCAGCCCGGCGGCCCAGCCTTCGAGCGATTTTTCCAACTGGCTGAGGGCTGTAGCGGAAGGCAAAACCGGGAGAATCTGGCGCAGGAAGCTGGCAGTCTCTTTCACTGAGAAACGCAGGTCGGTGCTGCGCAACTCGTTGACCTCTCCCCTGGCCCGCCAGCGCAGCAGCGGCAGGGCCGGCTCGGCGCGTGAGAGAAGCAGCAGATGAACGCTGGCGGGCAGATGGTCAATGAAAAAGGCCAGCCGCTCGTGAATGGCTGGTTCGCTGATGACGTGGTAATCGTCCAGCACAAGAATGCCGCCCGAGGCGGGGCCGGCCAGCGCGTTCAGCAGATGCGTAAGGGCGAGATCGAGCGCAGGCTGGCCGAAGGATGGATGGACGGCGCTGGTGAGATGCGCGAGAGCGGTCTGTCCTGCCTCCCGGCTCGTCTTGCCCAGCAGTTTCTGGCAGGCCGTGGCCAGGTAGCGCCAGAAGCGCAGAGAATCGTTGTCCCCGCCGTCGAGCGAGACCCAGGCCACGGCCTTGAGCGGATCGGAATGCGCGGAGAGGGCTGACCGGCGCTCCTGGCTGCCGCGCGCGACCAGCCATTGGTTGACCTGGGTGGTTTTACCGGAACCTGCCGGCGCCTGGACAATAGTGAGCCTGTGAGTAAGGCTGGCGTCAAGCTGTTTGAGCAGACGAGTACGCTCGATGAGCGTGCCAGCCAGGAGCGGCGGGTGCAGTTTGGTTTCCAGCAGCGGCATGAAGTTTCCCCCGCTGCGGGTAGGGGAGTTCTCCCGTCCAGAGACGCCGCTTTGCTGCTCCGCGAAAAGGGCGCTGACCGCTTCCAGTTTCTCCAGCGTAAGGTCGGAGGTTTTGCCCAGGTAGCGTTTTCGGGTACGTCCCCGAATCGAACGATAGGCGTACCAGTACGTCTCTCCGCGCTGGAGGCGCTCCCGGCGAATAGTGCTGTGGTTGCCCTGGCGGTCCTCAAAGGCAAAGGAAGTGGTTGTGCTGAGCCACGCTTCCCAACGCTGACGCAGATCTATGATTTCAGGCGCCAGACTAAGAGAATTTCTCCTGATTACATAACGCTGTTCATCCGGCGCATATTTCAGCACATAGAGGCTCTCTCCTGGCATCACGTCTCCTCTGGACACTGGGCATAACTCTTACCTAACACGAAGAGAGTATAGCATAAAAAGTCCTGTTGTGTCTCTCGGCTGTGCTCTTTCTGCGCCTCAAGCTTATTTTGCCCGTTGTACTACTGTGTTTTGAGAGCGAGCGAGAGGATTGTGCTGGATGAACCCTCCAGTTGGGCATCAGTGTTATACAGTAGAGTTGTCATCAGGTGATGCCTGGCCAGGCTGGATTACCACTCGTAAGAGGTGACACTTTTGCTCAGAAGGAATGGGTGCTGAGGCCTTTGCCCGGCCAGACGCGCGGAAAGCGCGGGCTGGACGGACGAAGATCTCAGCCGGAAGGAGTTTTTGCTGGATGATCGCTTTGACAAAGCACCTGCGTTTTGCGCGTGCGCTGAAGGCGCGGCCCTATGCCCTGGTCTGGATCGGGCAGAGTCTCTCTGGCCTGGGGGATAGCATTTTCACGATTGCCCTGGCCTGGCAGGTCTTGCTGATGACGAATTCGGGGACGGCCATGGGTCTTGTTCTGGTGGCCTCGATGGTTCCGCGTCTGCTTTTCTTGCTGCTCGGTGGTGTGACGGCGGATCGCTTGCCGCGCCGGCTGATTCTGCTGTGGTCCGATGGCGGGCGTGGTCTGGTGGTGTTGCTCATCAGTGTGCTGGGCTGGGCGGGTCTGTTACAATTCTGGCACCTGCTGCTTGAGGCGCTGATCTTTGGCCTGGTGGATGGCTTTTTCACGCCGGCTGTCATGGCGCTGACGCCCGATCTGGTGGAGAAGGACGACCTGCCTTCGGCCAATGCCCTGATTGCGGTTAGTCAGACGCTGACTCAGTTGATCGGGCCGGTGCTGGGCGCGGGTCTGATCGCTGTAATCAGTCCGCTGGGCGTGTTCGCCCTCAACGGTCTGAGCTTCTGGCTCTCGGCGGTCTTCTTACTGGCTGTACGTCTGCCCGTGCGCAGTTCGCCGCCGCGCAACTGGCCGGAGGGTGAGGGCGTGGAGGCGCAGCCCTGGTACGCCGAGGGCCAGGGAGAGGCGAACGAGTGGATGGGGCAGCAACGGCGGGGAATCGCCGGCGTGCTGGGGGATATATGGGAAGGCTTTGTGTACGTCAGGCGTTCGCGCTGGCTCTGGGTGAGCATACTCTGTCTCTCTCTTGGCGGCATGGGCATGGCCGGACCAGTTGCGGTTGCCATGCCCAGACTGGTTCACGATGTCTATGGACAGGGGGCGTGGCTGCTCGGCGTGGTCAGTTCCTCCGTGGCGGTTGGTTCGCTGCCGGGCCTGATCCTGGCAGGTCAGAGCGGGCGCCTCAAGCGGCGCGGACTGATTTTGTACCTTTCCCTGATCCCGGCGGGGGTGGGTATCATCCTCTTAGGGCTGCCCTGGTCGCGTCCAGCGTTTTTCATCACCGGGCCAATCGCCGGCGCGCTGTTTGGTTTGAGCGGCGCTTTCTTTAACACCAACTGGTTTACCATCCTGCAAGAGAAGGTGCCGGGCAACAAACTGGGCCGGGTCATCAGTCTGAATATGCTTGGCTCGTTCGCCATGGTAGCTCTGGCTCAGGCGCTGAGTGGTGTTCTCACCGATCAACTGGGACCATCCCAGGTCTTCCTCCTGGGAGGTCTGCTGGCCCTCTGCGTGAATGGTCTTCCCCTCTTCGTGCGTGAGGTGCGCGAGATGCAGTAGAGCGGAGGCTTGTGCGCTGGCGGTTCACATCTGATGGGCTGCCAGCGCAAGGCCGGGAGAGGTGAGAACATCCAGGCTCTTTTTTGTCAGAAAGCCGCCCACATGTTATAACACGAGGAGAGTTTTGAGTTCGCGCAAAGGGATTGAGCATGACCGAAGACAAGCAAGATTATCTGCGCACCAGCGACCTGGCGCGGGCTGGAGGTATCAGCGTCCAGCAGGTGCGCAACTACGAGGCCAGCGGCTTTATTCCGCCCGCCGGGCGCAGTCCGCGCGGCTATCGTCTGTATACGCAGCACCATCTCGCCGCGCTCCAGACGGTGCGCAGCCTGGCCAGGGGCTACGGCTGGCAGCGCACGCGAGCCATCATGCAGGCTCTTTACCAGGGCCATTTGTCGCAGGCTCTGGCCTGTATCGACGAGCACCACGCCGAACTCGCCAGCAAGCGTCGGCAAATCGAGCAAACGCTGGCCGCCTTGAGCACGCTGGAACCGCCGACGGCTCCCCTGAGCGCCTTACCTCGCCCGCGTCTGCTCAGGGTAGGAGAGGCGGCCAGCCAGTTTGGCGTGCGCGTCTCGGCCCTGTATTTCTGGGAGCAGCAAGGGCTTTTGCAGCCTGTGCGCGAAAAGAGCAGCCACTATCGCCTCTATGACGAGCAACAGATGCGCCGCCTGGGCGTGGTCGTGCTGCTCAGGGAAGCGGGCTACACCTTCCCCGTCATTCAGGCAGTTCTGGATGAACTGGCGGCGGGCCAGCCAGAAAAAGCCATCGCGGCGGTCGAGCAAAGGCGCGAGGAGCTTGCCAGGATGAGTCTGGCCTGCATCGAGGTCATCCCGGCCTTCCAGACCTATCTCCACGCCTTTCAGGCACACCTGCTGACCGCGCTCTAACCGCTTCCTGGCTCTCGGCGGGCCTCTGTTGGTGTTACCAGACGCGCCAGCTTCTCGGCAGTGTTTTCTTCCGTGGGCGGCTTGCTTTTTCCCGGGTTGCAAGATATACTCCTCTGCAGGACATTTTGGGGAACAAAAAGACTGCGAGGAGGGTTATGCCGAAAGCGGCTCGTTATACGCTGATCTGGTCGGAAGCGCGCCAGTTGTATGCCTTGTTTGAGGATGGGCGCCAGGTGTTGTGGGCGCATGATGCGGCCTGGTTGGAGTGGCTGACCGCGCATACGGCCTTTGCTTTTCAGGACAGGGACTGCCGTTTTAATCTGCTCAAGGAGAGGCGCAGGCAGGATGGGGAGGGCTACTGGTACGCGTACCAGCGCCAGGGGAGGCAGACCGTGAAGCGTTACGTGGGCAAAAGCGCCGAGGTTGTTCCGGCCCGCCTGGAAGAGATCGCGCGGACCTTCCAGGCGGCGCCGCCTGCTCTGCCCCTGTTGATCCCCAAAATGCAACTGCCGCATCCCTCTGCCGAACTGGTGCGGCGCGAACGTTTGCTGATCGCTCTCGATGCCGGGCGGCAACGCACGCTGACCCTGCTGGCGGCGCCGGCGGGTAGTGGCAAGACAAGTCTGGTGGCTCAGTGGATCGCGGCGCGGCGGAGCGAAGTGGAGCCTTTTCCGCCGGTGGCCTGGGTGGCGCTCGATAAAAATGATAACGACCCGGCCCGCTTCTGGCGCTACGTCATCAAGGCCTGCCAGGTCTTTGCGCCCGGATGCGGAGAGCAGGCTTTGCATCAACTGGCCGCCGTGTCGACCTTTCCGCCCGCGCTGGATCAGCTCGCGGCCATCCTCGCGCCTTTTCTCAACGACCTGGCCGTATCCTCTGGCGAAGGTCTGCTGGTGCTGGACGATTATCAGGCGATCACCTCCGCGCAGATCCATCAAACGCTGGCCTTTTTTGTGGAACACCTGCCTCCCTCGCTGCACCTGCTGCTGCTGACGCGTGGCGGAGCGGCTGTTCCTGTGGCGCGTTTACGGGCACGCGGCGCGCTGTGCGAGATTGAGGCCGGCGATCTCCGTTTTTCCTGGGAAGAGACGCGCCTGTTTCTTGGCCAGAGCTTCCCTCGTCTGCAATCCGCAGCGCTTCTCACGCAGATTCACACACTGCTGGAAGGCTGGGCCAGCGGACTGCGCCTCTTCGCGCTTGCCCTGCCGCGCGATGCCAGTGAGGAGCAGATCAGGCGGCAACTGGCCGGCTTCGCCGGCGAGCATCGCCAGTTGCAGGCGTATTTTCTGGAAGAGGTGCTCGCCGCGCTGAGCGTTCCTCAGCAGACGTTTCTCCTGCGCACCAGCCTCCTGCCTCGTCTGAACGCGGATCTGTGCGCTGCGCTGATGGGCAAACGCGAGAGCGCGGAACTTTTGCCGACTCTGGAGCAGTCCGGCCTGTTTCTGGAGCGCCTGGATGGTCCCGGCGCGTGGTTTCGCTATCAAACCCTGTTCGCGGAGGCCATGCGCGCGGAGGCCCGGCGACGTTTCACCGCGCAAACCATCCACAAGCTGCTGCTCCAGGCCGCGCGCTGGTATGAGCGAGCGGGATGGCTGGCGGAGGCGATTGAACTGGCTCTGCAAGCTCAGGAAATGGGCTACGCGCTGCTCCTGGTCGAGCGCGAGCTTGGACAGCGTGGATTTGACGAGATGCAGGAATTCGCCACCCTGCGGCGCTGGCTGGAACCTGTGCCCGCCGAGCTTCTAGGTTCGCATCCCCTGCTCTGCCTGTGCAAAGCGCAGGTGCTTTCATTGAATTTTGTGCAGGAGCAACTGCCGTCCGAGACGCTTGCTCAAATAAACGAGCTTTTGAGCATGGCGGAGGCACGCTGGCAGGAGGAAGGCCATACAGCCAGCCTGGGCGAGGTCCGGGCCTTTCGCGCCTATCTCGCTGTGCGCCAGGGCTGGCAGGAACAGGCCGGCGTCCACGCCCGGCAGGCGTTATCCTGGCTCCCCCCGGCTTCGCGGCACTGGCGCGGGGTGTGCCTCAATCTGTTGGGGTCAGGTGCCCTGTCGCGCGGGCGGGTGAGCGAAGCCGGGACGCTGCTCCAGACCGCCCTGGCCATCTGGGAAGAACTGCATCATCCCCACGGAGCGCGCAGTTGTACCCTCTTGCTGGCCACCGTCTATCACGAGCAAGGAAGATTGCGGCTCGCCGAGGCCTGTTATCAGCGCGTGGCGCAGGAGGCCAGAGAGATCGGGGATCGCGAGGATCTAGTTCCGGCGCTGCTTGGTCTGGCTCACCTGGCGTATGAGTGGAACGACCTGGAGGCGGCGGAACGGAGCGCGCAGGAGGCCAGAGACGTGAGCGAGCAGGCCAGTTATCATCCCCTGCTGGTCCGCGCCACCCTGCTGTTACTGCGGATCTGGTCGCTCCAGGGGCAAAAACTGCTGGTCGAACATCATCTCTCCGCCCTGCTGGCGCGCTTTCATGCTCATCAG
>DASZXF010000081.1:0-2464 GCA_035546055.1 Ktedonobacteraceae bacterium | reverse complement strand
CTTATAGTTCTGCCGGGAATACCTTTGCCAGCCATTGCTCTCCCTCAAGAGTCTGGAGGAGAGCGAGGCTGGCCAGCCCCAGCTGGCGAGCTTTTTGCGCATTGGCGGACTGGCTGCGCTGGCGTCTGTGCGAGGAACCCTCACCTGTCAGTTGATCCGCTTTTTCTACGTAAAGCAGATGAGGGGTGACAAAAAAGAGCCAGGCGCGAAGTCCATACATCGCGCCTGGCTTGCGCTGCTGGCGGGCAGGGGCGCGCCTCATCTCGCCTGAGCGGGTTTCCGTGGCCCGGGAGGCGGAGGTGAGTGGCGCTCCTGCCCTCTTCATTTACGGAATATAGATTTTTGGCAAGGGAGGCGTGGCCATGCCCTCTCCAATGTAGAAACTGGTGTGCGGCGGCTGATTGTACGCCGTATTCTGCCAGGCGATGGCTTCGCGATACTGCAAATCCTGCATCAGGGTCGGCAGACGGTACGTGGTGGTAGCCGTGGGCACGTAGATGCGCAGCGCCGTGTCGTCGCTTGTGGGCCAGATCACCTCCTCGCGCCAGTCGCCGAAGAGATCGGCGGACAGCGTGGGCGTGGACTTGGTGCTGTTATTCGAGTGAACGCCACTGGCGGTCAGCAGCCGGGTATCGGAACTGGTCCCATACCTGTCGATATGGGTCGCGTCCAGCAGATCCCGGTCCAGACTGCCATCCCACCAGACGACAAAGTTCGCCGAGGAGGGCTTGCGTCCAATGGCATTCCCGTGGACATCCATCAGACTGGGATCGGCTGACGACCAGGATTGGGCGCCCGTGGTCCCCGACCAGATGTGATCCGAGACGCCGCGTCCATTATCACAACAGGGGGCCGTCTGCCAGAGGATCTGCCCGGTGCGGGCATCTGCCATCCAGGAGGCGGGCTTGCTGCTATCCTCGTCGACCTTGAAGACTTCCAGGCCGGGGCGAGAAGGATCGAGGTCGCCGACATGCTCGGCATCGCCGTGATGCATATTGGTATTCCACAGAGGATGGCCGTTATCATCAATGGCCATGGCTCCAAAGATGATCTCGTCTTTGCCATCACCATCCACATCGGCGATACTGAGCTGATGGTCGCCTTCGTAGGTGTACTGGCTGCCCCAATCGTTGCTGTCGAACTTCCAGCGCTCGGTGAGCTGACCGTTGTGGAAATCCCAGGCCACGATGACGGTACGTGTGTAATAGCCGCGTGAGACAATCAGGCTGGGATGGACTCCATCGAGGTAGGCGGTGCCGGCCAGGAAGCGGTCCACGCGATTCCCGTAGCTATCGCCCCAGCTGGAAACGGTCCCGCGCGGGGGATCGTAGTTGACCGTGGCCATGGCCGCCCCGGTCTGGCCATTGAACATCGTCAGGTATTCGGGACCAGAGAGAATGTAGCCACTGGAGTTGCGGTAATCAGCACTGGCGTTGCCAATCACCCTACCGGTGCCATCAATCGTGCCATCGGCAGTCTTCATCGCTACCTCGGCCTTGCCGTCTCCATCGTAGTCCCAGACCTGGAATTGAGTGTAGTGCGCCCCGGCCCGGATATTGCGGCCCAGATCGATGCGCCAGAGACGCGTGCCGTTCATTTTGTAGGCATCGACATAGACATTGCCGGTATAGCCCGACTGAGAATTGTCATGGGAGTTGGACGGGTCCCATTTGAGAATAATCTCGTACTGGCCATCGCCATCCAGATCCGCCACGCTGGCATCATTGGCGCTATAAGTGTAGCTGACGCCATCGGGGGTCGTTCCTCCCGCAGGGCGCTGGATGGGGATCGTCAGGTAGCCCGACGAGGGGACATTGATCGAGGTTTCAGAGGCCGCCTGCTCCACGCCATTGACCACGGCGCGCACCGTATAGGTGCTGCTCGCCGAACCGCCGGTATCGAGGTAATCGGTCGCGCCCGTCAGGGGCGTAGAATTGAGTTTAGTTGAGCCGCGATAGACATTAAAGCCCACGCCTACCGGGTCCGTCACCAGCAGACGCCAGCTCACCAGATTGCCATTGCTCTCCGCCACACTCATCAATCCCCGGTTCATGCGCTCCATCTGATGGGCACCGGAGGGAATGGCCGTAGGCGTAATCCCAAAAGTGGGGGTCGCGGTAGGTGTAGTCCCGGTGGTCGGTGTCGCGGTAGGTGTGGTTCCGGTGGTCGGCGTCGGGGTCGTCCCGCCGGTGCCATTACAGGGATTGCCATTGATGGCAAAGTTAGTCGGAACCGGATTGCTGCTCGTCCAGGTACCATTGAAACCGGGAGCTGGATTGACCGAGGCGTTGGCCGCGACCGCGCCGTTATACGATACGTTGGTGACCGTCACATTCTGGCCAGACTGCGAAACCGAGCCATTCCACATCTGAGTGACGGTCTGCCCACTCGCCGGAAAGCTGAAAGTCAGCGTCCAGCTCGACCAGGCAGAAGGGCTGGTATTCTCAATGCTCAGATTGGCGCT
>DASZXF010000080.1:0-19682 GCA_035546055.1 Ktedonobacteraceae bacterium | reverse complement strand
GCTGCCGCCCTCTGCACTCCTGCGTTACTTGCCTTGCGTTTAAACCTTGACCAACTACTAGCTCATCTACCCAAAAACCCAATAACAGAAAAGCTGAGGAGCTAAAGCCAGCCTTGTTTGACGGCAACCATGACTGCTTCGGTGCGATTTTTGACGCCGAGACGGTGTAATATTTCCTGGACATAGCCTTTGACGGTGTTTTCGCTGAGGTAAAGGCGGGTGGCTATTTCGCGACTGGAGAGCCCCTGGGCGACGAGGCGCAGGATAACAAGTTGTTGCGCACTGAGCAGGTCGGGCGCGGATACCGGTTCGCTGGCAGGCGGACTGCGGCGCAGTTGCGCGAGGACAGTGGCGGTCACTTTGGTGTCGATAGCTGCCTCGCCGCGCGCGACGGCGCGAATAGAGCGCTTGAGGTCAAGCCGCTCGATATCTTTGATGAGAAAGCCGCGCGCTCCCGCCTGGATACATTGCGCGACCAGGCTTTCGTCGGTAAAGGTGGTCAGGATGATCACCGCTGTCTGCGGATAGTGCTCGCTGGCCTGGCGGCAGAGTTCAATACCGTTGGTGCCGGGCAAACGAATGTCGACCAGGGCCACATCGGGACGTTGCTGCGCAATCAGTTCCAGCGCCTGTTCCGCGCTGGCCGCCTCGCCAACAATCTGGAAATCGGCTTCGGCGATGAGAATGGCTTTGAGTCCCTCGCGCACCATTTCATGATCATCTACAATGAGCAGGCGGATCATAGCGGCACCACCGCTCTGACGATCAGGCCACCCTCTTCTCCGTTGGCCAGTTGAAAGCTCCCTCCCAGTTCTCTGATACGTTGGTCCATGCCCCGCAGACCAAGGTGGACGCTGCTGGGCGTATGGCTGACCAGGGCGGCAGCGATGCCTACGCCGTTGTCCTGCACTACCAGAGTGGCCTGCTCACGGGTGATCTGCACGGTGACCACAACGGTGGTGGCCTGCGAGTGTCGGCGCACGTTCAGCAGCGCTTCCTGAGCAACGGTGAGCAGGGTTTGCTCAATACGCGGGGGCGGCGCTACAGCCCATTCGACGATGACCAGATCGGCTTCTATCGCCGAGGTTTCACGCAAATCGCGAATGAGCGATTGCAGCATTTTGACCAGACCATCTTCGGCCACTTCGGCTGAAGAGAGCGCGAAGATGGCATCGCGCACCTGGGCAGTCCCCAGCGAGGCCAGGCGCTTGATCTGCTGGACGGCGGAGAGCAGAGATGAGTTCTCTCCCAGGCGCTCACGCACCCAGTCGGCCTTCAGACCAATGGTGAAAAGAGTTTGTTGCACACGATCATGCAATTCCTGAGCAATACGACTGCGTTCGTCTGCCAGCATTTGCCGCTTCTGAGCCTCGGTCAGTTCGTGATGGAGTTGCTGAAGATCGGTGGCAAAACGGTTCAGGTCGGTGTTACGGCGTTCGAGTTCAGCGGTGCGCTCGCGCACCTGGTTTTCCAGTTGCGCGGCGTACTCCTCCATTACGCGCCGCTCGCGTTCGACCAGTTGCGCGTTGTGAATAGCGACCGCTGCCTGTGCCCCCAGCGCTTCGACCAGTTCAAAATGGCGCTGCGTGAAGCGGCCTGGTCGCGAATCGCCGATGAGGAAGGCTCCCAGCGGTGTGCCTTCGCGCGCCCGCAAACATACTCCCAGGAAGCTGCGCACGACAATATGGCCCCTGGGAACACCGATATAGCGCTCGTCACGGGCGACATCATCCACAAGTATGGACGAGCCACCCCAGAAAACCGGCTCCAGCAGACCAAGGCCTTCCACCGGCCCCAGCGAACCTTCGCCCAGGCGGCGAAAGTGCGCGGTGAGGCGCTCGTTTTCGCCGGAAATGGCGGCGAGGGTGAAGACGACTTTGCTGCGCGGAATCTCGCCGCCGGTAATTTCGGGGATGAGGAAAAAGGTCGCGTATTCTGCTGCTGTCAGACGGCGGGCGGCGTCCGTCATCATCTGCAGCAAACGCTGCAAATCGAACTCTGAGGTCAGGGCAATCGCGATTTTGTTGAGTGCAGCCAGTTCTTCCGTCTGCTGCTGCAAATGCGCGATGAGTTCCGTGCGACTCTCGTCGGTCATTTGAAACATGGCATTCCCCACGCGTTTCTACGCTGAATAGTGGTCACTCTGCCCGGTTCTTTCGAGTATATCACATCTGCGAATAGGCTCGATATCGCCTTTTCCGTGAGGAAACCTGTGGTAAAATACGTGTATTTTTTCCTGGTAGGTTGCTTTCGCCTGATGAGCGCCATATCGGAGCCGCAACCCGCCCGGGGTATCTCTATCGCGCCGCAGGCTGGCAGAATACCACGCGACACGCCTATCTGACCGACTATGCAAAAGCAGACTACCTGTCAGATAAGCCCTTTGTACACGTTCAGCGATCTCTACAAACGCTCAAGCCTATCCTGCTGCGCGCGAGATTGGCCGGTGGGGAAGAGTTAAACGCGCTGACTCTGGCGGTACGCGCGGAAATGGAGCGCGCGGACGTTGCGGCTCAGCGCTATCTGATGACATTCTGCGGGCGTAAAGCGGCAGGGAGCGACCTGGCACAATCCGGGGCCAGGGAGCGGGAGAACAGCACAGGCTAGCTGCTCACGACATTCAGCACACGCTCCAGCAGCGTTTCCCAGGGACGGGCTTCGACAACTGGCAGATTATAGTGATCGGCCTGGCGGCGCAGCCACTGGCCATAGAGCCAGCTCGCGCGGGCCAGGGTTTCCTGCTCTTTGAGGGAAAAACTGTCGAAGCCACGTCCACGCTGGCGCATATTGCGCAAAATCACGTCTTCATCTGTTTCGATGAGGAAGACGGAACGCACTTCATCACTGACGACGGCGGGCGTAAAGTGCATATTCGCAAAGTTACGCTGGGCGGCCAGCGCGGGCAAGATGCCGTCACCTTCCAGGATAACAGGGCCGGCCCCTGGCACGAAGATATGATGCGCAATCACGACGGACAGCGGACGCATCAGCGCCTGACCAACGGTGATAAAGCCCTCGCAGATGGTTTCTGGCGGTTTCTGCCAGATGGTGGGATGAACCAGAAAATAGTGGATGCCAGGCTGCTCGGCGGGCGTGGTCATTTGCTGAATCACCATACGCACGTCGTCAACGAGCATGAGCGAGCGAGCAAAACGACTGGCCAGCGCCCGGGCCACCACCGTTTTTCCGGCCCCCGAATTGCCACCCAGTAAGAGAACCCGCCAGCCGGGTTGGGCGCGATGAGGCTGCTGCATAGATCTTGTGTCCTTCTCTGCGATCACAGAATGCCAGGATGATACACTTCAGGCACTCATTATATCAGACATGTACATAGAGATGGCGCGCGGCATCGTAGCGATAAAGCGGATCGCCGTGACGATAACGCAGATTGCCGTGACTGTCGAAAGAGAGCCAGACCAGCACCTGTGTACCTGAAGGAACCGGGAGGCCATAGTTCCAGTGATCCAGCGCCCCCGGCCCGGTGACGCCGTAGAGCCAGGTACCCCCATCATCGTCAATCGTATTGGGCGTAATTTGATCGCAGGAGGGCGAGTTCTCGTCATAGGTGGCGTTGATCTGCACATTACAGGCTCGCAGGGTGGCATTGTTGAGCTGCGAGGCAGGGTCAACATACGGATAGGTCTCAAAACCTGAAAGAACCTTGCGCGGATACATGGCATCGGCCCAGATCCAGGCTCCTACCGGCACTGGCAGAGAGGTTTCGACCGAGAGTTTGATTTGAGTGGCCTTGCCAATTCTGACGGTCAACAGACAGCCGTTGGAGCAGTCCATCCCGGCCTCCTGGGTACGCTGAACGGGTATCAGCGGCGTGGGAATAGGCTGAGCCGGAGAAATGGCGGCGACTTTGAGCACCAGTCCACCGAGCGAGACCAGCGGATATTGAGGCATGAGATTCAATTGATCGCCGGGCTGCAAGTCAGCGCAATTCTGTCCCAGGGATGCGTTGAGCGCCTGCACCGTGTTGGGCTTGGCATCGCTAAAAATCTGGCTGGCATCGCTCATGTGCATCTGAGTAGCCAGGATTTCATCACACGAATCCGCGTTCTGGATCACGTAGAGCACAGAACCCGGCTGAGGCAAAAGCGCGGGATACGGCGGCATGGGCGTGGGATCAAGCGAAGCCGCCGGGTTCGCCATGTTATAAAAGACGTTAGTTAGATTGGGCAGCAGCTTATGGCCTGCACCTGTTCCCAGCAAAAAAGCGGGAATGGCAAAAACCAGGAGGAAAGGCAACAGCAGAAACAAACGCCAGGGCATAATCTGCTTGACCATTCTGAGATTTTCCGTCAGCGTGCTACGTGGGCGAATCGGGCGGGACATACGGCCTTTCCTTTCTCGGTACTGCGAATTTCTACAGGCATTATAACAAAGAGGGCGAAGAAATTACCATCGAGATAGGCAAATACAGGTTTTTACAGTATACTTAGAAAAGATGAAAAAGCAAACGTTTTCCAGGATACCCCAATCGCGTTTCCAGGCGCGTCTATATACAAAGAGGGCAAAAGAAAATACAAGCTCAGGTAAAAACAAGGAAGGTGTTTTCCATGGTGGCGCCCAAAATTCTGATCATTGATGATAGCGCAACTGTGCGGATGTTTATGGTCCGCGCTCTCCAAAAGATGGGCTGCCAGATCTCTCTGGCCTCAAACGGCACTGAGGGTCTGCAAAAGGCGGTCCAGGAGCGCCCGCACTGTGTCATTCTGGATGTTGTGCTACCCGGTCTGAATGGCTACAGCCTGTGCCGCCTGCTCCGCGCGATGGACCCGGCTCATGATCTGGCTATTATTATGATTAGCAGTAAAAGCACTCAGGTTGATCAAAAATGGGGTCTGCGTCAGGGAGCTGACCGCTATCTGCCCAAGCCATTCACCGAGGAAGAGCTGATTGTGACAGTCAAAGAGGTTCTCAATACTACTATTCACCCCTGAGAAGGTTTGAACCTGCTTCCCCCTGGCTGAAAAGTCTGGTTCTTTGAGGAAAAGTCGACCATGGCGCCGGACTTTCCCTCAATCTGCGTTCTCCCGCGCTGAAGGATTGGCCTCGATAGCCGCCGCGAGTTGTTCGCGGTGAACATCGCTGAGCCAGAGCTGGGGAAAGAGATCCATTTCCAGGGCGTCGAGCAAGATGCTGACCTGGCGCCAGGCAAAATCGTAGTGCGCCGGCGTGACCTCTCCCTGGCGCAGGGCATCGTCCAGTTCGGCGACATCCAGTAACAGCGTTTCCCCGGCAGGAGAGACAACGATATCCAGATAAAGATCCTCGTACCAGGGCACTCCGCGCTCGTCTACGCCGGTCCTGGCGACAATATCGATGTACCATTGAACCAGGTTGCCACCCTCGTCGAAGGCGGCCAGCAGCACATAGGGCGCGCCATCGGGGAAATGCTGCACCCAATCATAGCCGCTATCGGCAATGCATACGCGTTCCTGACCAAAGTTGACGCAGAGTGGCTCATTTACCTCATCCATCCTCAGCAGGGTCACGTATCCGTGATAGGCAGGACTGTCGATGCGTTGCGCGATGAAGTGGCGGGTTCGCACACGTGACCAATCGGCCCGTTCAGAGCTTTTGATCTTCATCATACCCTCAATTCAGCATATTTTCTCTCTTCCATTGTACCCCAGGGAGAGATAGCCTCGCGCACTATGCACCATCGGGACAAAACACACGCAACCCTGGCCTGTCCTTCTCTTTGCCTGTCATAGCAAGATCTACAGCGACCAACGCTTATTCCTGTCCCCAGATGTAAACCAGGGTGAAATTAAAGACAGCCAGCAGGGCAAAAATCAGCGCCAGGATGGGCAGACCGGCGAAGTAGAGGGCCACGGCTGCGCAACCGAAGAGAACGATTCTCAGCAGCCAGTAGGCCGCACCCTGCCAGCGGCGCTTCGAGCGGGGCGCGCCAAAAAACGCCCAGATCACGGCCACAAGCACAGGCAAACCCAGGCCCAGGAGCATTTTCACCGGAAGATTCGGGCCGACGATAAAGCCGAAACAGGCGAAGGCGGCCAGCATGGCCAGTTCCATCAATAAAGCCAGGGCTAGATTGCTATTTTTTAGTGCAGATAGCATTGTTTCTTCCTCATCCGTGTTTATTTATACTAATCAATTATAACACTGAAAAAGGCTAATCGCTCGCTAGAGCGGCTCCGGCTGCTGTGGCCCATTGTCCATGGGATGCGCCGCTGCCCCGCGAGTGGGCGGCCTGCCAGGTAGATCTCAAGCATTTCACAGATTTCACGCGTGGAGGACATTTTACGGCCTGGGAGGAGCCTGAGTTGTATGCCAGGGACATGCAGGACTTCCTGAGCGAGTTGCGCAAATAAGCGTTTGAAGCTGATAATGGGCGGCAGCGCGACCTGCCGCCCATGTATTACTCCATTTTCAGGAGGGAGCGGTTGATGCTGGCCAGGGTGGGACAGCCAGTCAGGGCCATGGCGCGTAGCAACTCGCTGTGGAGCATTTCCAGGATGTGCTGGACGCCTGCCGCGCCATTGACGGCGAGTCCCCAGAGAACGGGACGGGCGACCAGGACGGCGCGGGCACCGAGAGCCAGGGCTTTGAGGATATCGGTGCCACGCCGGAAACCGCCGTCGCAGTAGACTTCGCAGCGCCCGGCTACCGCGTCGACGATCTCTGGCAGCGCCTCGATGCCGGTGACGCAGCTATCCAGCTGGCGTCCGCCGTGGTTGGAGACGACAATAGCTGAGACGCCGTATTCCAGGGCCAGCAGTGCATCCTCGGCGGTGAGAATGCCTTTAAGGACGATGGGCAGCGCGGTCAGAGAGCGCAGCCAGGCGACATCATCCCAGGTGAGTGTGCGCCAGGCATGGCCCTCAATGTTGACGCCAGCAAAGTTGGCCCGCGTCAAGGGCGGCGGGGGAATGGTCATACGGTTGCGCAGGTCGCGTTCGCGATTGCCCAGCACCGGCATGTCGACGGTCAAGACGATGGCGCGATAGCCAGCCGCTTCGGCGCGCCGGACCAGGCCAGCCGCGATTTCACGCGTGGGATATAAATAGAGCTGGAACCAGCGGGCCTCACCGGCCACACTGGCAATCTCCTCCAGGGTACGCGAGGAATCGGTGGCGGCAATCATCAGCGTCCCCGCCGCGCGGGCACCCTGAGCCGTGGCGCATTCTCCCTGCGGGTGCGCCATAGCGTGATAGGCCGAGGGGGCAACCAGAATGGGCATACCTACCGGCGTACCGAGTACGCTGGTGCGGGTATCGCAATGATTGACATCAACCAGCACGCGCGGGCGCAGGCGCATACGCCCGAAATCGCTCTGGTTGGTCCGCACTGTCACCTCATCATCGCTTCCGCCGGCGTAATAATCCCAGTATATGGGGTCCATACGCTCCTCAGCCAGAATTTCATAGTCAAAAACATTGATCGGTTCCACGCGGACCAACCTTTCTGCGGGCACGACCCGTTAGCCGTTTTGAGCCTGCGCCCGCATCGCGCGCAAAACCCGCTCAGGGGTCAGCGGAAGCTGGCGCAGGCGAATACCAAGGGCATCGGCAATTGCATTCGCCAGAGCCGGAGCCAGGCCAGCACTGGCTACATCAACCCCGGCCTTGGCGCCAAAGGGACCGGTTGGTTCCTCGGTTTCCACCAGATATGTTTCCAGCACTGGCATGTCTGACGCGTTAAAGATGCGATAATCGCTCAGGTCAGCCGTGAGCAGATTGCCGCGCTGATCGTAGAGCAGTTCTTCGCTGGCGCCATAGCCGAGAGCCAGGGCGACACTCCCCTCGATCTGACCCTCGGCCAGCAACGGGTTAATGACGCGCCCGACATCGACGGCAGAGATAACTTTCTGAATACGCACCACGCCCGTTTCGGTGTCTACCTCGACCTCGGCACCCTGCGCGGCAAAAGAGGGTGAGACGCGCTCGTTACTGTACGAGGCCGTGGCCATGATCTGCTGCTGATTCTCAACATACAGGGAGTGCTGAGCAATCTGCGCGATACTCACGCTCTGCCCATCGGGCGCGCTGATGATGCCGGCGCGTATGGTCAGGTCTTCCGCCCTGGCGTTGAGCAACTGGCCAGCTACGATCAAGATCTGAGCGCGCACTTCGGCGGCAGCCTGTTGAGCCGCTCCACCATTCAGCACCAGAAGAGAAGTGGCGTCGGTACCGCTGGCAAAGGGCGTGACATCGGTATCCGTGATGTGAACTACAATATCCTCGACGCGGGCGCCCAGCGTTTCCGCGACAATCTGCGCGAGAAGGGTGGCGGCTCCCCCGGCGTCAACCAGCAGATCGAACGAGCCATCTTCGTTGAGCTTGAGGCTGGCCCCGGCCACGCCCTGACCCGCGCTGGCGCCGCTGTACATGGCGAGAGCGACACCGACGCCGCGCCGGAAACGTCCCTCACCCGCCTGAGCACGTTTTTCTTTCCACTGGAGTTTTTCTTCGACAATCCGCAGGCATTCGGGCAAACCATTGCTGCGCACAGATGCTCCGCTGGCTGCTTTTTTCGCGTCCAGGGCGCGCACGAGCTTCAGGCCGTCACCCACTTTGAGCCAGTTGCGCCGTCTGAGTTCCAGAGCATCCATGCCCAATTGACGCGCGATTTCGTCCATGTGGCTCTCCAGCGCGAAAAAGCCCTGGGGCGCGCCGTAACCGGTGAAGGCTCCGGCTGGCGGCAGATTGGTGTAGACGACGTTGGCCTCAAAACGCTGATTGGGCGCGCTGTACAGTGGCAGGGTTTGCGCGCCGGTATTGCTTTGCACACTCAGCGCATGAGCGCCATAGGCGCCGGTGCTGGCCAGGAGAAGCATTGAACTGGCGACGATCTTGCCATCACGCCTGACGCCGGTCTTCATATGAATGATCTGCGCGTGACGCGAACGGCTGCGCAGTTCCTCCAGTCGCGAGTATTCCAGGCGCACCGGACGCGCGGTGGTGAGAGTCAGCAGAGCACAGAGATCTTCAATCACCAGATCCTGCCTGGAGCCAGAACTGCCGCCTACGCCGGGCACGACCACGCGAATACGGCGCGGTGGCAGACCGGTCAGGGTGGCCAGGATGCGCCGCACATGCGCGGGCGCCTGCGTACTGGTGCGCACGACCAGGCGCTCATTTTCATCCCAATAGGTGATGGCGCTATGGGTTTCCAGCGGCACCTGTTGAACGGGAGGCACACTATATTCGCCCTCCACGACCAGATCGGCCTGGGCAAAACCCGCCTCCACATCGCCGACCTCGGCACGCACATAGGCAGCAATGTTGCGCGCGGGATCATGAATGGCATAGGATTCGGGTTCAGGATGAATATCGGGCGCCTGCGCGCTGATGGCCAGACGCGGATCAAAGACGGCGGGCAATACTTCATAGTCAACCTGAATCAAGGCCAGCGCCTGCTCAGCAATCTCCGGCGTCTCAGCCGCCACTACGGCCACGCGGTCGCCGACAAAGCGCACACGCTCATCCAGCACATACTGGTCGTGCGGCCCCGGTTCCGGCCAGGGCTGACCGGCGGTAGTATAGGGCGTGCGCTGCACATCCTTATAGGTCAGGACAGCATGAACGCCGGGCAAGGCGCGAGCCTCGCTCACATCAATGGCGCGAATAAGGGCGTGCGCGTGCGGACTGGTCAGAACCCGCGCATAAAGCATATCGCGCACTTCGATATCATCCACGAAGGCAGCTTTGCCAGTTGCGAGCTTGACGCCATCAATCTTGCGCTCCGACTTCCCGATTGTATGCAGGGTGCCGTTAGAGCGCGTAGCCACCAGGGTAGCGTTGCGCGCCAGGGCCAGTTGTTGCCCAAGCTCGCTGCCCGGCAGTTGCCCGGTCGGCTCCCAGGGCTGCGCGCTCTCCTCGCTGACCGGCTGACTGCGCGGCGCGACCTTTTCGCCGCGCAGGACAGCGGCGGCGCGCAGCACAGCCTCGACCGGTTTGGCATAGCCAGAGCAGCGGCAGAGGTTGCCAGAGAGCGCCTCGCGCACTTCTTCAGCGCTGGGCGAGGGATTGTGCTTGAGCAAAGCAGAGGCGGAGAGCAGCATACCAGGCGTGCAGAAACCGCACTGAATGGCTCCGCTGTCGATAAAGGCTTCCTGCAAGGGATGCAAAACGCGCTCACCGTTGTGGGCAGACTGGGCCAGACTCTCGACGGTAGTCACAGTGCAGCCTCCCGCCTGAGCAGCCAGAGTCACACAGCCGGGCCGCGCCACACCGTCCACCAGGACAGTGCAGGCGCCGCACTCACCCGTCTCACAGCCATGCTTGACGCCGTGATAGCCCTCGCGGCGCAGCACAGTCAAGAGCGATTCTTGCGGGGCCACTTCCAGACTTTTAATGACGCCGTTGATGTTCAATTCGAGTTCCATGACGCTCTATTTCCCCTCTGAAACCATATTACGCCAGCGCGATACGTTGGTGGCCTCTTCCAAGGCACGGAAGGCCAGATTCATGCCCGTGACGCGCCGATAGCCGCTGCTGGCGCGTACATCAGGGGTTGGCTGAAAAGCCGCCATGCCCGCTTGCAGCGCCTGCGCCAGGCGTTGCACATCCAGCGCGCTGCCACTCTGATTACCGGTGGTGACTGGCTGCCCCTCCAGATGGCGCTCAACGGCGGTCAGGCGTACCGGCTCCATGTTGATCCCTCCCAGAGCCAGGCGCACATGCCGATACGTTTCGTTCTGCACCTCGACCACTGCCGCGACATTGAGCAGGGCCACATCCGTTGGCGTGCGTCCCACGCGCATAAACGCGCCTCCACGCCCGGAGCCGGGCCGGGGCATGACTACCTCTATAATCAGTTCGTTGGCTCGCCTTTCGCCGCTCAGGGTGGCGAAGGAGACGCGCCTTTCCTGCTTGCCTTTGAAGGTGACGCCCGACAGGGCAAAACCGGGCCGATCCAGCGTGCCTCCCGCGAGATCCACCTGGGTACGTGAACCAGAGCGCAGAACTACTTCCGCGTCCAGCACAGCCAGGGCGGTCAGTAGATCAGCCTGCGAACGAGCACCCAGAGCGAGCGTCCCCCCCAGGGTGGCGCTGTTACGGATGAGGCGCGAGGAGGACGAGGCGCGCGCGGCCTGCGCGAGAATACTCCCCGCGCCCTCGCGCAAGGCAACAGCTTCCGCCAGGGTTTGCAGCGTCGTCATGGCTCCCAGGCGCAGATATGTCTGCCCGTTACGTGCATCTTCTTCAATATAGGCGAGTTCCAGATCGCGCAGGTCAACCACAGCCTGGATAGTGTCGTCGTTACTGGCCAGTAGCGAGGTGCCGCCGGCCAGCGCGACTGTTTTGACATCAGTGCGTCCAAGCAGGATGAGGGCTTCATCCAGATCTTCAGCCCAGTTGTATTCAAGCAAATTTAGTAACATACCACTATCCTTGCAACGGGAGTAATGCAAATGTTTCAACATCAACCAGCCCCTGGTCGGTCAGCTTGAGCGCGGGAATGACGGAAAGAGAGAGAAAGCTGAGCGTCATACAGGGGTGTTCAAGCGTGCAGCCGGCCTCGGCGGCGGCGCTGTCGAGGGCGACCAGTTGCGCAACCAGTTCTTGCGCGGGAAGCGGCGAGACAAGCCCGCCCAGCGGCAGCGGTACGCTCGCGCGCACTTCGCCATCGACCACAAAGGCAAAGCCGCCGCCCATCTCTTCCAGGGTGCGCGCGGCCTGCAAAATATCTTCGTCATTCGTACCGGCAATGACAAGATTATGCGCGTCATGGGCCACACTGGAGGCCAGCGCCCCCCGGCGCAAGCCCATGCCCTTGACCAGTCCCAACCCGACACGTCCGCTGGCATGATGCCGCTCAATCACCGCCAGCTTGAGCAGATCGCGCTCAGGATCGGCGACGATTTCACCATCGCGCAAGGGCGCTTCTTCCCGCAGATGCAGAGTGGTAATCTGGCCCGCCTGCACGCCAACCACTTCAACCGGTCCCGGCTGTCCCGGCATGCGTAAAGAGGAAAGCTTGATCTCGCCCAGGTGGACGGTTCCGGTCATGCCGGGGAAGGAGGTGGCAGGCGGATCGACCAGCAGTTTTCCATCACGCGCGACTAACTGGCCATCTTTGTACACAGATTCAACCTGGAAAGTGCGCAGATCATCCAGCACGACCAGATCGGCCACGAAGCCAGGGGCGATAGCACCACGATCATGCAGGCGAAAATAGAGAGCGGTATTATACGAGGCCAGGCGAATAGCCTCCACCGGGTCCAGGCCAAGCTCGATAGCCCGGCGTACCATCGAGTCGATGTGCCCGCGCGTGGTGAGATCCTGGGGATCGCGGTCGTCTGTGACAAAAAAGACACGCGGTGGATGCAACTCCTGGACCAGCGGCAGCAGAGCCTCCAGATTACAGGCCGCCGACCCTTCGCGGATCATCAGCCACATCCCCAGGCGCACGCGCTGGCGAGCCTCCTCCAGGGTGGTGCATTCGTGATCCGACATCACGCCTGCCACAGCGTAAGCATTGAGATCCAGTTCGCCCAGACCGGGAGCGTGACCATCCACCACCAGACCTTGCTGGCGCGTGGCCCTGATCTTGGCCAGCACCTGCTCATCCCCCTGCAACACCCCCGGCATGTTCATCATCTCGGCCAGGCCCAGCACGCGCTCATCGGCCAGCAGCGGCAAAAGATCCTCGGCCATCAGGATGCGATAGGGACTTTCAAACGATGAAGCTGGCACACAGGACGAAAGCATGACATACGCCGCCAGTGGCAATCCCCGCCCGGACTCAAGCACGTAGCGAATCCCCTCCACTCCCAGCACGTTGGCGAATTCATGAGGATCAAGCATGACAGCCGTTACTCCGCGCGGCGTGACGAGCCGGGCAAATTCGGAGAGCACCAGCATCGTACTTTCAATATGCATATGGCCATCGATCAAACCAGGAGCCAGCCAGCGCCCGGCCAGATCGCGCTCCTCCTGGCCGCGATATCCCGCCCCCGGCGCGCTCACCCCCACAACCATGCCAGCGCTGATCGCGACATCTGCCGGGTAGCATTCGCCGCTACATACGTTGACAAGCTGAGCATTGCGCAAAACCAGATCTGCTGGCAGGATACCGCGCGCCACCTGGATATGGCGCTGAAGTCTATCCATCAACATCCCTCCATAATATCAATTCAACAGATTCATTTTATTGCTCATTCTATGCTCCATCCTAGCAGAAATAACAAGCGCCGTCGAGGGAAACACGACTTTTCTATACGATTGTTCCTATAGAATGCCTGCACAAAGCCTGGACACAAGCAGGCAGAGATATTCCGTTTGTTACCCTCAGCCGTGTATACTTTTGACAGAAAAAGTCGATTCTGCCGAAAAAGCTCTTGTACACAGGGAGAATGGAGAGTTATGTCTACATCATTATCGCGAATGACGGCGGGGGAACGCGTGCGCGCGGCCCTGGCTGGCGACCCGGTTGACCGCGTGCCGCTGGTTTTCTGGCATCACTTCCGTCCGGCGGGTTCTGGCGAGCGGCTGGCCGCACAGACGAAAGCGTTTTTCCATGATACCTTCGACCTGGATATCATCAAAATCATGCCCGATCTGCCTTACCCGGAGCCTGGACGGCAAATCGCGGCCACGGATCTGCGCGCGCTGCCGCGCCTGGGCCTGGATACGCCCATTTTTCAGGAACAACTGACCTGTATTCGTACCTTGCGTGCGCAGCTTGGCGCGGACTATCCCCTGATCCTGACGATCTTCAGTCCGCTGACCTATGCTCTGCGCTGGATCGGGCGCGAGCACGTGGTAGCGGCGGCACGCCAGGATCCGGCGTCTTTTGAGCAGGGACTGGCCATACTGGCGGAAAATCTGCGCGGCCTGCTGGCGGCGGCCATTGCTGCGGGCGCCAGTGGCATCTTCTTCTCCTGTATGGGCGCGACTAACAAACATTTTACCCGCGAAGAGTACGCCCGCCTGGGCCGCCCCTATGATCTACATGCCCTGTCCGGCGCCGCTCAGGGCTGGCTGAATATCGTCCATATCCACGCCGACCCGGAGCAGGAGGGTGATGAAATCTATTTCGAGGATTTCACCGACTATCCTGTGCAGGCGCTAAGCTGGAGTGATCGCCTGACCGGTCCTGAATTAAGCGAAGCCCTGGCTCTGACTACGAAATGTCTGATGGGCGGTCTGGCCGAACGCGGTCCCCTGACCCACGGCAGCGAGACAGAACTGGAGAACGAGATTCTCGGCGCGGTAGCCCAGACCAAAGGCCGCCGTCTGATCCTGGCAAACGGCTGCTCAGTTCCCGACGATACCCCCGAAGAATGGCTCCATGCGGCCCGCCGCCTGGTCGAACAGATGCACTGAGGAGCATCTATCTCGCATGTGAGGCCGTGGCCAGCTCTTTGCTTTGACCGCCCGGCACCTGTAATGCCTCGGAAGAGAGGAGATGGGTTGGCCAGGCAGGCAGCCGCCCGATCAATCCATCTCCTCTCTCCTCCAGGGCACCGGCGGCTCGCTTCCTTCAGAAGAGTCAGCCAATGCGCATTCGGTATTTTTACTGATAAAATATAGATAAAAGCAATCAGCCGGCGTTCATACACATGTGATGTTCATTTTGTAGTAGAGCTAAAAAGCAGAGATTCTCCTTGACAGGGTGAATAGAAATATTTTATAACTGAAAACAGTTACCTGGGGGCTTCTGAAGCGTCTTGTGAGATAGATAGGGAGGATTTGAGATTATGATGGACAGCCATACCAAGCTTGAAGCAGCCCGACGACTCCGTGGCTGGTCCCTGGAGGTTGCCAGCCAGAAAATCGGTGTCCATCCCCGCACGTTACGCAAGTGGGAAACGGGGAAAAGTAAACCGCATGGTTTTCGTATTTATAAAATTAGCGAGGTCTATGAAATGACCCCCAGCGCTCTGGGCATTGGCTCTGAGCGCCATCAATGGTACATCCCGGATGCCCCCGATACAGACATAGATGAAGATGTGCTGCTAACCCGCGTGGTAGAGCCGCTGATGACAGTAGAGGATCTGGATCTGCATCTGATGGGCCTGATCCTTCAACGCAAGCTTGATCATCATAATCTCGACTATCGCACGTTTCAACAGCACATCCACCGCTGTATCAAGACATACGACGATCACCTGCAAACGCTACAGATCGCGCCTCCCTCCGATCCTATGCGCGTGCAGGCGCTGCGCGTGGTGGCCTCAATTCCGATTGTCGCTTACCTCGATACCGCCACGCAACACTGCCGTCCGGCACCGCCAACTGAGATTCTCACCCATTGCGCCAGCGCTATCGCGGTCTGCTGGCATATGGATCTCAGCCAGGATCTGCGCCTGGCGTGCTCGTTCGTCTCCGGCTACATCATTCTGCTGGGCGAGATTTTCGCCCATATCGAGTTTTGCCGGCGCGCGGCTGCCGAGTTGATTGCCCAGGCCTGCCTGCTCAGAACGATGCTGGCGATGCAGCTTGAGGGCACGCAGACGAGTATCAGTTACTATACCAGGGCGCTGGAATTCAGCCAGTTCGCGGATTACGCCGGAGCCGCCGCGATGCCGCCCATTCACGCCCACGCGCTCTATGGTTACGGTCGCCAGCCCGCGCAAATGCTGCGAAAAATGGCCGAGTCGCTCTGGCTGCTCAAGCCAGTCGCGCCGCCGCCGGATCTGCCCCTGGTGCGCGATTATCTGCATAAGCTCACGGATCTGTATGATTTTTCTCAAGCAGATGAGCCGGTACCCGCTTCACCGCTATCCGCCGCCAGTTCTGACACCATCCACTATCCCGTTCACCTGGATTACGTCGAAACCGCGCTCAATCTCTGGAGCGGCCTGATCTATCACGAGCTTGGCGAATATGCCCGCGCCCTCGACAGTCTCTCTCCTGGCAAGGCGAATGAACGGGTCAGCGATGCGCCCGCACAGATACGCGGGGAATTTCTGCAAAATCGCGCCCTGGCCGCGCTGCGCCTGCACGATATGGACCACGGCATTACCATGCTGCGCGCCGCCATTCCCCAGGCCTTGAGCATGGGCAACGAGCAGGAACTGGTCGAAGCCCGCGAAATCTACCATATGATGCAGTTTCTCTCGCCAGGCGAGGCGCCAGCCGCCGGCCAGGAGCTAAAGGATCTCTTCAGGACGCACGATTGACCCTCCTGCGCCCCTGACCGATCTGCAACGGCCTGTCCTGGAGAGCAGCAACGACAAAAAAGCAGGACCGGCGCCTTTGCCGATCCTGCTTTTTTGCGCCCTGGATGTCAGGAAGGATCACCAAAAATGGTGTAGTGCCAGCCTTTGCGAGCCTCGCCACTCAATTCGATCATGACATGCTTGATTTGCGTGTACTCCTCAAACGAGTACATCGACATGTCTTTGCCCACACCGCTCTCTTTGTAGCCGCCATGGGGCATTTCAGAGGTCAACGGCAGATGATCGTTGATCCAGACAGTGCCGGCCTGGATGGCGCTGCTGGCGCGCATGGCCTTGAAGACATCGCGCGTCCAGACGGAGGCCGCCAGCCCATAGACAACATCGTTGGCTCTGGCCAGCACTTCTTCTTCAGTGTGGAAACGCGCCACCACGATCACCGGACCAAAGACCTCGTTTTGCACGATTTCAGCGCTGTTGCGATCTTCAGCAATGACGGTCGGCTCGAAGAAGAAGCCATTGGACAACCCTTCGACGCTGGCGCGTTTGCCGCCGGTGAGCACATTGGCGCCCGCGCGCAAAGCGCGCTCGACAAAGCCCTCAACGGTGGCACGCTGCGAGGCGGAGATCAATGGCCCCATGTCGGTACTTTCGTGAGCGGGATTGCCAACCCGCACCTGCCTGACTTTGGCCAGGAAGGAAGCCATGAACTCGTCATAGATGCTGTCCTGTACATAGACACGCGTGGCGGCGGTGCAATCCTGACCGCAGTTGACGTAGCCACCGACGACCGCTCCATTGGCGGCGGCCTCAATATCGGCATCTGCGAATACAATAAACGGCGCTTTGCCGCCGAGTTCCAGGTGGACACGCTTGATGGTGTCAGCGCCCGCGCGCATGATATGTTTGCCGCTCTCGGTGCTACCCGTAACGGAAACCATATTGACCTTCGGATGACTGCCCAGCGCCTGAGCGACGCCGGGGCCGCTGGAGACAATATTCAGAACGCCAGGAGGTAGACCGGCCTCCAGCGCGTATTCGCCCAGTTTGAGCGTAGTCAGCGGCGTTTCGACCGAAGGCTTGAGCACCACCGTATTGCCAGCCGCCAGCGCCGGACCAATTTTCCAGGCGGCCATCATGAAGGGATAGTTCCAGGGAGCCAGCGAGGCCACGACGCCAATAGGCTCGCGCCGGATAATGCTGGTGTGCGCACCGTTGTACTCGCTGGCGGCGCTCCCGGCGAGATGGCGAGCAGCGCTGGCGAAAAAGTGCAGATTATCCGCTGAGAAAGGGATATCGCTATCGCGGGCCAGTTTGATCGGCTTGCCCGCGTCCAGGGACTCCAGTTCAGCCAGTTCCTGTGAGTGCGCTTCGATTACCTGAGCCAGTTTCTCCAGAGCCGCCGCCCGCGCACCATGGGGCAAACGCGACCAGCGACCATCATCAAAAGCCTCGCGCGCCGCCGTTACGGCCCGTTCGACATCTTCAACACTGCTTTGTGGAACCTGGGCCACCGCCTCTCCCGAGGCCGGGCCGATGTCGTCTACCACCTTCCCCGTGCTGCTATTGACAAGCTCTCCATTAATCAGGAGTTTGTACTCAGCCATCTCTTGCTCCTTTCGGACATGCGAAATAGGATGTGCGCAACAATCAGCCGCTTTCTTTTTCGATATTCGTAGCTATTTCTCCCGTATGCTACGAATAACAATGCGAAAGCAGGCTTTCTCCCCCTTATTTTACCATATCCAGGCGCTCCAGGTAAGCTAGCTGAAACATCAGGCAGGGCTCCGCATAGCGTCCTGATGGCGCCAGTCAAACTTGACTCTGGCCTTTTTTCCATGTTACACTTCCATTTAGTAAGTGATACTGTATAAGGCGAAATTGACTAGCGAAGGGATAGTATGCATAAGAAACAGGACGAACTGGGCCGCTTCTCGGACCCTTCGTTGCTCATCCTGGCCAGCCTGGCAAGCGGCCCCAAGCATGGATACGCAATGATGGAGGATATCTCTCAGTTCAGCGGCACCAGACTGGAGCCCGGAACGCTGTATGCCGCGATGACCCGCCTGGAGAGGCGCGGCTGGATTGAGGCTCTGGAAACGGAGGAGCGTCGGCGCCCTTACCGCATCACCGGCGCGGGCGAGATCGCACTACGCGAACAGCTTAAAACACTGCATCAGGTGGTCGCAACTGGTGAAAGGCGGCTCGCTCTGAGTTAAACCAGAGACACCGGGCGACAGGAGCATGATATACAGCGCAGGCAACTCACTGGAGAGATTCCCAACCTGTTGATCTCATTCTGGCAAACCTGGCGACGAAAGGAGCGCATGATGCGGTTTGTTATCTGGATGCTTCGGCTCTATCCGCGAGCATGGCGCGAACGTTACGGCTCGGAAATGATAGCTGTGCTGGAGCTGCACTCCATTACCCTCTGGACGGTCATAGATCTTGTCTTTGGCGCACTGGATGCGCGCCTGGACCCCTACTACCGCCGCGAACGTCTATTTATCCCCCGGCTCCCCTGGCGCGGGCTGCAATCCTCATGGCATGTGATGACCACTGCCTTTGCGACGTTCTGGCTGACGCTGATCCTCTGGCTGAGCGGCGGTGGCCCCTGGGGACCGCTCTCTTTTAACTGGTCATCGACAGATGTCACTCAGGCGCTCGGCTCGCTGGCTTTCCTCTCTCTCCCTGTGCTTTTGACCGCCCTGGTGGGATGGATCGGCTGGCAGGGAGCCAGAAATCCCTGGCAATTGCTGCGTCTTCTACCCGTAGCCCTTTTTGTGCAACTCTTGCTGCTCCCTCCCTGGCTCGATGGCTGGCAAAATGCGCTGCTCTGGCTGCTTTTTCTCCTCTCGCTGGCCTTTACTGCCAGCACGCTGGGAGCTATGCTGACGAGCTTTACACACTGGGAAAAACGCATTAATTTGCCGCTGGCTATCGGGACGCGCGTGCTGGCGCTGGCGGGCATCGCGGGCATGACTTCTCTGTGCCTGATCAATGAAATCTGGATGCGTGGCTTCTGGTCTTCGTACTGGGGTGGTACTCTTTCCCCCTACTGGTTGTATGGACCGGTGACCCTGACGCTTGAACTCGCTACAATGGTTCTCGCTACGCTGCTGGCTTTCTTTGCGCTGGTACGCAGCCTGTTTGAATTGAAGGCGTTGTACAAAGCTCAATCTATCCTCAGAGCACCCGGGCAGGAGACTCCGGCGGCCTTTTCTCATCTACCCGGCTATCAGCGGTGGCAACTGGCCCCCGACTCCAGGCGCGCGCCCGCCACCGACCATCATCGGCCCGCGTCTGCTCCTCGCCTGCCTCCGACGCTCTGGCTGATTATCGCCCCTTTCCTCCTGGCTATATTTACGATTTCGCTGATCGTCATCGCTAATTTTACCTATATTTTTACGACAACTACCACCGATTCGTTCGTTGGTGTGCTACTGATGAGCAGTGTGCTGGCCTGCCTATGCATTACCCTGACTGTGAGCTTCGGCACCAGAAAAAACGGCAGGCATTCCAGACAAATGCTTGTACTGCAAAAAGTGCCAGTAGTTCATGAGAGGACATGACGGTT
>DASZXF010000079.1:0-6510 GCA_035546055.1 Ktedonobacteraceae bacterium | reverse complement strand
GACCAGCGTGTGCGCGGATAGCCGCTTGAACGGAACCTTCCTTTCTCTGCACCATTACGGCTTCTGGAATACCAGCCAGACCAGCGTTTCCGGCTGGGTCAGCGACCTGGAAAACCGCATCGGCTCGTGTGCCTCGCGCACCGTGGTTGACGAGTGGGGCGCGCCGATGACCACCGGTCTGGATTACGATGGCGCGGTGAATGGCAACTACTTTATCGCCTATGTGCAGGCCGATAGCTCGACTATCCGCTCGCTGGGCATGGGATCGGTCTACTGGCCGGGTCTGCGCAACGGCGATACCTATAGCATGGAGACGCTTCATGGCAGCGGCACCTCGCTGTCTCTGACCAACAACAATGCCTCGGGGGTGGATCGTCTGAAGTACGCCTACGGTCTGAGCAACAACGGCGGCGGCAGCTATGTCAAGATAGTCAACCGCCATAGCGGGCTGGTGCTGGACATCAGCGGCGGCTCCACTGCCAACGGCGGCAAAGCCATCCAATGGGCTTACTCAGGTGGCGCCAATCAGCAGTGGCAGGAAGTCCCGGTCAACGGCGGTTATGAACTGGTCAGTCGCAATAGCGGCCTGTTGCTCGACGATCCGGGCTTTTCCAGCAGCCCCGGGACGCAACTGGATCAATGGTCCAACACCAACGGAGCTAATCAGTGGTGGAACCTGGTTCCGACGGGCGATGGTTATTACTACCTCGTCAATCAGTCCAGCGGCCTCTATGCCGACGTGTCAGGCGCGTCCACCAGCGGCGGCGCCGCCGTCATCCAATGGTCATTTAACGGCGGAGCCAATCAGCAATGGCAGGTGGTAGCCGTCTAGCCACAGACTCTGCCCTCATCGGCAGGCAGGGCAGCGACCAGCTTCGCCGCTGTTCTGCCTGCCGATGAAGCTTTGTTTTTCTCCAGATCATAGACACCTCCTTTTCGCGTCCCCTGAGCACCTCCTGGTCCGTGGAGGATTTTTTCGATAAAGAAAACACAGCGAAAAAGCCCCGTCAGCGTGAGCAGAATCCATCAGCAGATGAAAATTTCATTGATACGTTGATTATTTTCCCGAATCGTTCACTATTTCAAGCATAAAAGCAGACCATTTTTCCGGCATATCCATGATCTTTAGCCGGCGTTTTTCGGCGCTCCCGGTCGTCAGCAGGCAGAATACGGGCAAAACAGGCCGGTTCAGAGGCGTTCACAGACGGATTTCCATGAAAAAAGACGACTATTGATGACGTTATATGGCCCGACAAGCAGGTTTCCACCCTGAACATGGTCAGAATAGACCTCCTAAAGCTTGACATAGAGAATTGTTGATGTTACTATTTCATTATTATTTTCATGATATAGCTGGTGAATTCCGTTCACCGGAGAAAGGAGCACATTTCTCTCGCGGCGAATTTGTCATTCCTCTGGCGCAAGAACTGATATCTTATGACCCGATGTCGGGTTGACGGTGCATGATGATCACGCGTTACGCGGTGATATGCGGTTTGTTACGCTCATTTTTCCAATGAAGGAGTGGACACAATGGTAAATTCGATGTCTCGCAGACAATTCCTGAGCCGGGCTGGCACGGCGGCGCTGGCCGCTGGCGTGGGCGGCTCTCTCCTGGCGGCCTGTGGCGGTGATAGCGGCACTTCTTCCGGTCCTGTCACCCTGACATACGGTTGGTGGAGCAATGGACCGGCCAAGGATGATGCGATGAAGGCCTGGCTGGCAGAGTTTACGAAGGCGAATCCTTCAATTACGATCAAGCCCGAAATTTTGAGCTGGGGCGATTACTGGAGCAAACTCCAGACGACGGTGGCGGGTGGCAATGCCTGGGATATCATCGGCATGGCCGGTGGCAATGCGGCTCCCTATTTTGACCAGGGCGCGCTGCTGGATCTGAGCCAGTTCAGCGATCTCCAGGATGCGACGAAGAATCTCCAGCCCGATGCGGTGAAGATGACAAACTGGAAGGGCAAACAATATGCGCTGCCAGTCGGTATTTATGTGCTGATGCTGGGCTACAATAAGTCTCTCCTGCAAAAAGCCGGCATCCCTTTCCCCGATGCGACCACCCCGATGGAATTCAGCCAGTTTATGGAGATCGCGGCGAAACTCTCCGTGAAGTCCGGCGGCCAGTATACCCAGTATGCGATCAACCTGAACGATATCGATACGCTCTACGCCAATTTCATTGAGATGGAGGGCGGCAAGGTCTACGATACGCCGATTAATCCGAGCAAGCTTCTGCTGACTGATCCCGGCAATTCGGCGGCGGCGATCAAAGGTCTGGCCGATTATCAGAATCTGTTTACGCAGAATCTGGCCGTACCCTACGCTCAGATGGGCAATGGAGCCTTCGGCACCGGCGATATCGATAGCCTGCTGACCAATAAGGTGGCCTTCTCGCGCGTGGTGCTGGGCGATTTCACGCAGATTACGCAGCAAAACCTGACGGAGCAGATCGGGGTGATGCCGCTCTTTGCCATTAATGGCAAGCAGGTGACAGCCGGCAATGCGAATAGCTTCGGTATTTTCGCCAACAGCAAGCATCCCAATGAGGCCTGGACGTTCATCAAGTGGGCGACCTCGGCGGGCCAGAAGGGCTTTGGCCAGGTAAGCGATATTCCGGCTGATCTGACGGCTTCGAGTACGATGGGCGACTATATTCAGCCGTCTGAGTTCACGAAGACGCTGATTGCCTGCGAGAAAAACTTTGTCCCGGAGGTGATGACACCCAACGCTCAGTATTCGACTGACATCGGCAATATCCTCACCGACCTGTCAACCGGGAAGCTGACGCCTGCTCAGGCGGCTCAGCAGATTCAGAGCAAGGGACAGGCGGATATTACTTCGGCTTCTTAACGGCTTTTTCTACAGCACACGGGAGGCAAGGCTCCCGCGCTCCCCCCGGGAAGAAGCGAGGCAAGGCTGGCCTCTTCCCGGGGGGAGCGGCCAGCCTTGCCTTGCCACTGCTCCTATGTAGCTCCACAGCCTTGCCTGCGGAGTGCCTATCGTTCGCGAAAAAAAGAACCACACCCCTTGATAAGGAGCCGCGTTATGCTTACCTTGCGACAATCAGGCGCAGAGACAACCCGCGCGCGCCAGAAACCAGCCGGACCCATCAGGCGTTTTTTCCGTAAAGAAAAGGTGGCCGGCTATCTCTTTATCTCTCCCTGGCTGATTGGCTTTCTGGCCTTCCAACTCTACCCGCTGCTCGATACGGTGTACAACAGTTTTACGAAGCTGGGCCTCTTTGGTCCGCCTCAATGGGTGGGCCTGCAAAATTATCAGCAGTTGTTCACGATAGACGACGATTTCCGCCTGGCCCTGGGCAATATGGTGCTGTACGTGGTAGGCGCGACGGTGATCTACATCCTGGGCGGTCTGATCCTGGCCCTGGCTTTGCAGAACAGGTTCCCCGGCCATCACGCCTTTCGCATCATTTTCTACATGCCCAGCCTGATGGTGGGCGTGGGCATTGGCGCGATGATGGTTCAGGTCTTCAATTCACAAAATTACGGCCTGATCAACTACTTCCTGAGCTTTCTGCATATTCCTCCTGTGACCTGGCTGAATAACTACGATCACCCGATCATGGGCGTGGTCGCGCTGGTGATTGTGAGCTTCTGGTTTATGGGCGGCGCGATGCTGATCTTTATCGCCGGGCTGAAAGGCATTTCCAGGACGTACTACGAGGCGGCGCGCCTGGATGGGGCCAATGCCTGGCAGTGCTTCCACAAGGTGACGCTGCCGCTGCTGACACCGGTACTGCTGTTCAATACGGTGATGACGCTGATCAGTAATATCCAGGCCTTTGCCCTGCCGTTGATTTTCGCCGGCGGTGGCGGCGGTTCGGTCGGCTCAGTCACCAGTGTACTGGGCTATCGCGATAGTCTCTCGATGTTTCTCACCTATCTCTATCAGGAAGCGTTCGTCAACCACAAATACGGCTATGCTTCGGCTCTGGCGATGGTGATTTTTGTGATTTCGCTGATCCTGACGGCGATTGTCCTGGTGATTTTCCAGCGTTTTACCCATTACCAGGAACAGTAGAGCAGTCAATCACGCAGACACGAAAGGAGTTTACGCGTTATGTCTCTGGTAAGCACCTCACCATCTCTCGCCGGCGAAGCGGCCCACACGCAGGCCGAACGCCGCTATCAACGCGGCAAAGCCCTCCAGCGCGTGAGCAGGATTCTGACCTACATTTTCCTGATTCTGTGGGCGCTGGTGATCCTGGTTCCCTTTGCCTGGTTGATTGGCGCTTCGCTCAAAACCACCCAGCAGTATTTTGCCTCGCCGATTCAGTGGTTGCCCAATCCCTTTGTGTGGAACAACTATGTCGAGGTCTTTACGATCTACCATTTCGCGACCTATGTGGGCAATAGCCTGTTCCTGGCGGTCTACGCGACGGTGGTGAATACGATCATTTCGTCACTGATCGCCTTTGGCTTTGCGCGCTTCCGCTTCCCTGGACGCACGCCGCTGTTTGTGCTGATGCTGTCAACGCTGATGCTGCCGCCGCAGGTCTTGACGATCCCTCTCTATATTACCTTTAAAAATCTGGGCTGGATCGATACCTTTCTGCCGATTCTGGTGCCGCAACTCTTTGGCTCGGCCTATAGTGTTTTCCTGTATCGCCAGTTTTTCATCGGTCTGCCCCGCGAACTGGATGAGGCGGCGCGCGTGGATGGCTGCGGCCACCTGGGCATCTGGTGGCATGTGATTCTGCCGCAATCCAGGCCGGTTCTGATTGTGGTGGCGATCTTTACCTTCCTGTATAGCTGGCAGGATGCCTGGAGTCCGCTGATCTACCTGAACAGCGAGACAACCCGCACGGTTCCGCTGGGCCTGCTCTACTTCAGTAACGGCTATACGACGGTCTTCCCGCAGCAGATGGCCGCGACGGTGGTGGCGCTGATTGTTCCGGTGATTCTCTACGCGATTGGCCAGCGCTATATCGATAGTGGCGTCGCTATCGCAGAGGTAAAATAGGCTTCCTATGAGAAGGTTTCGGCCTCGGCAAAGATGCGAAGCACTAGTAGATGAGAGGAAACATGGTCCCATACTTGAACGCGAGCAGCACAATCGTTTTTTATGACCCGCAGTATCCCCGATCCTGTACCGAGGCTACGCTGCTCGAACTGGTTCCTGGCTCGTGCCAGCCGGTTGACGCGGCTCACCTGGCGCAGGCTTTGCGGGAAGAGAGCGGGTTGTTGATCTCTTTTCACGGTCCTTACTTCCCGAAAGCCTGCTGGCAGGATCTGCTGCGTTTCCTGGAACGAGGGGGAAATCTGGCGATTTTTGGCGGGATGCCTTTCGCTCGCCCGGTGGATGCCGAGGGAAAGAGCGAGCCGGAGCAGGATGTCTACACCCGGCAGCTTTACCTGGGACCATTTTTCCAGGTGGCCTTGCCCACGGATGAACTTGAGCTGGTGGCCGCCGAGGACGCGGCCCTGCTCAGGGATTGTCCACTGAGCAGTTCACCTGAGACGGTTGGCGCGTTCTGGGGCTGCTACCCCAAAATGACGCAGTGCGATGATCATCCGTTGGAGATGGGTTCAGCCGGTCCTTTCGATACGGTGCTGCAACCGCTGATCTACGCTCTGGCGACAACGGCGACGAGTCGGCAGAGAATCGCCACCCCGGCTTTTCTGCTGGATCAGCGCTCAGGCCGCTTTCGCGGTGGTCGCTGGCTGATTTCGGCCTGGCAACCGACCACGGAGGCGGCCTGGCTGGCCAACGCGGAGGCGATCCGGCGCCTGATTGTGCTGGCCTCCGAGGGGGCAACCACCCTGGAGGTCTCTCCCGCGCTGGCCTGCTATCAGCCGGGCGAGACTCCATCCCTGCATGTCTCGGCGCGCTCTCATGGAGAGTTGCATGTGCGCGTCGAACTCTATAGCCCCGATGGGGAGCGGCTTCCGCAAGACTTTTCTCTGCATTTTCCCCCTTCGCCGTTCCAGCAGACGCGCACGCTGATCCTGGAGACGCTGCCCCGGCCCGGCCTCTATCGCGTCCAGAGCACCTATCAACTGGCCGGCGGACAGGCGCTAACCAGCCAGAGCGGCTTCTGGATCTGGGATGAGGCGCTGGTTGAGGCGACGGCGCAGAAGCGTCTGAGCGCCGGGCGCGATTACTTCTATCAGGATGGCCGTCTCTTCCTCGTCTATGGCACAACCTACATGGATAGCCACGTGCAGCGCAAGTTTCTCCATCTGCCCAATCCCGCGCGCTGGGATAGCGATATGGCGGAGATGAAGACGGCGGGCATTAATTTGCTGCGCACCGGCATCTGGACCGCTGGACGCGAGCTGGTTCCCCTGGCCGGCGGCGCGAACGAGACTTTTTTGCGCGCCCTCGATGCCTTTATTATGACGATATGTAAACACGATCTTCAGCTGATTTTTACCTTTTTTACCTTTTTTCCGCTCCCATTCGAGGGAGAAAATCCCTGGCTGGACCCGCGCTCACTGGAGGCGCAGCAGGATTTTGTGGGCCTGCTGGCGCGCCGCT
>DASZXF010000078.1:0-2340 GCA_035546055.1 Ktedonobacteraceae bacterium | reverse complement strand
GAACTGGTCGGCTCGCAGACCGACGGCAGCGATAGCTTGCTGCATGGTCGCTTTGTGGCCGCCATGGACAATGATCTGAACACGCCGGAAGCGCTGATCCTGCTCCAGCAAGCAGCTCTGACCGCTCTCGCCGAACGCGACCGCCACACCGGCGCCGAAGTGCTCCGGCTGGCTGCTGTGCTCGGTCTGCGCGTCTAACCAGCCTGGCAGAACCTGCCTGTTGTGTAGACTGCTCGCGCCTCTGGCGCTTGAAAAACATTTTGAGTATGGCGTTTGCTCTGGCATTTTCGCGGCCAGGGCAAACGCCATACTCAAAATAAAAACAGTCCGCTTGCGGACTGCAAGGGGAGGGGGATCTACCATGCAATCAATTGTTGAAGCGCTTTTCCAACACGCGGAGGCGCAACCAGCTCGTCCGGCGCTTCTGTTCGAGGAGCAAACCATCAGCTATGGACAGTTGCGCGCGGAGGTGACGCGCTTCGCTGACGCACTGGCGCGGGCGGGTTTGCGGAGCGGCGAGCGGGTGGCGCTGTTTCTGGGCAATGGTCCCGCCTTTGTGGTGGCTTACCTGGGCATTCACCTGGCGGGCGGCGTGGTTGTGCTGGTAAATACGCAGTATCGCCAGGTAGAACTGAACCATATTTTGAATGACGCGGGCGTGCGCTTCTGCGTGACCGACGCCGCCGGTCAGGAGCTTCTGCGCTCCGTAAACGCGCCGGGTCTGGAGCATCTGGTGCTGGTGGACGAGGAACCGCGCGCAGCCGAAGCTGGCGAGGCAGGCGTGCCGGCTGTCTCCTTCAGCGCCTTTCTTGCCAGCGGTTCCGCGCAGGCGGCTCCGGCCATGCCGGACGGCGCGGCGCCCGCGTTGATCGGCTATACCTCAGGCACAACGGGGCTGGCCAAGGGCGCGTTGCTGCTTCACCGCAATCTGCTGGCCAACATTCAGGCTGTCACCACGGCCTGGCACTGGACGGGTACTGATCGTCTGCTGCTGGTCCTGCCCCTCTTTCACGCTCATGGCCTGATGGTCGGTATGCACGGCACTCTGTTCACCGGCGGCAGCGCGCTTCTGCGCCAGAAATTTGAGGCGCAGGATGTGCTGGCAACCCTGAAACAGGACACGAGCATTACGCTCTTCTTTGGCGTACCCACCATGTATGTGCGTCTGCTGGCCGAGGCGGAGCGCCAGGGGGCGCCTGAGCGGCCTCTGCGCCTCTACGTCTCAGGCTCGGCTCCTCTCAGCGCGCAACTCTTCGCGAACTTCGCGCGTGTCTTCGGCCAGCCGATTCTTGAGCGCTATGGCATGACCGAGACGATCATGAATCTGACCAATCCTTACGAAGGCGAGAGGCGCGCGGGCACGGTCGGCAAACCTTTTCCAGGTCAGGAAGCGCGCGTTGTCGATGTGAAGTCCCGCCAGCTCTTGTCGCCTGGAGAAATCGGCGAAATTGAAGTGCGCGGCCCGCACGTCTTCGCCGGCTACTGGCAGCGGCCCGACGCCACAGCCGAGTCCTTCGCGGAAGAGGGCTGGTTCAAGACGGGCGATCTTGGCTGGCGGAGTGAGGATGGCTATTATACCATCACAGGCCGGGCGCGCGAGCTGATTATCAGCGGCGGCTATAACATCTACCCACGCGAAATCGAAGACGTGCTGGCGCAGCATCCAGCCGTGGCCGAAGTGGCTGTACTGGGTCAGCCCGACCCGGAAATGGGCGAAAAGGTCGTCGCGGCCATCGTGCTCAAAACGGAGCAGAGCGCCGATCCTGATGAAATCATCGCCTTCTGCCGCGCCCGCCTGGCCAGCTACAAAAAGCCCCGCCATGTCGTCTTCGTTGATCTTCTGCCGCGCAACGCCCTTGGCAAAGTTCAGAAGCATCTCCTGGCCGCGCAACTGCCAGCGTTATAACGCTCTTTGTGACTGCCTGGCGCTTGCGCGCCTCGCCAGGGATTAAAAAGAGCGAGATAGGGGTGAGCTGCGACCTGCCCCTATCTCGCTCAGAGAGGACCAGACCAGGGGTTGTCCCTTCAAGAGAGCAAATGTACCTTGCAGATCAGCAGGGAAGGCGCTCAGGCCAGGGCCAGCGCCCGCTGAGCGAAGAAGGCGCGCCAGCATGAAATGCAGGAGGCCACGGTGGCGATTGCCACGCAGCAGGAGATGATATTCAGCAGTGGCACGCTCCGCAGGGTCCACCCTGACGCGTTAACGCTGGTATCGACCACCCATGTATGGTACAGCATGGCAGCGAGAATGACGATCATGGCAAGCGTGGTCAGCATGGCGGGAAAAAGGGTGCGGCGCAGAAAATCAGGTGCAAAGGTTGTGCGCTGGAGCTTGCGCTT
>DASZXF010000077.1:0-7407 GCA_035546055.1 Ktedonobacteraceae bacterium | reverse complement strand
CGAGCCCAACCTGCCACCACCTCTAAAAGAACCAGGGCGAGTCGCGCAGCGACGAGGAGTCAACCACGACCTTCCCAACGGGATCGAATGTGTTCCCATCTCTACGAGAACTCGCTGAAGCGGTCCACTTTCGGGGGTTCTGCTTCTATTGCTTCTGGTGATGTTGAGAGAATGCGGGATAACTGATGAAAAGAACTCATGCCGGCGAACCTTTTGGGGGGCTGGCTCGTAAGAGGGGAAAGCAGAGTCGATGTAAGGAGCTATAGAGCCGCGTCCTATGCAAGAGAGAAGCGATGAACAGTTGATGGCAGCCGTGATGGCGGGCGATCAGGTGGCCCTGGCGGCGCTGGTGACGCGTCACCACGCTCCGTTGCTTGGCTATCTGTATCGGCTGGCCGGCGGTGACCGCGCGCTGGCCGAAGATCTGGTTCAGGAGACCTTTCTGCATGTTTTGCGGCAGCGCACATATCAGCCGGCTCGTCCGTTCAAGCCCTGGCTCTATATGGTTGCTACGAATCTGACGCGTGACCATTTCAAGTCAGCCGCTGTGCGCTATCGCTGGCGCGAGGATGAGGCGGAGGATGAGCAGCTTCTCCTGTATGACAGCGCGCCCGGCCCGGAGGAACACGCTCTGGCGGCGGAGCAGGGCGGCGAGGTACGAACGGCACTGGCTCAACTGCGTGAAGAATATCGCGTGGTGTTGCTGTTGCGCTTTTATCAAGGATTTAGCTTGCAGGAAATTGCTGAGACGCTGCGCATTCCGCTGGGAACGGTCAAATCGCGGCTCTCGGTCGGCGTTCACCGCTTACGCGCTATCCTGGCCCCGGTACGGAAAGGAGTGGATTAGATGGCTCAACCTCCATCGCCCTGGCCCTTTGAGCGAGCGGAGCAGTTGTTTGAGGCGCTGCATGAACAGGGGCTTTCGCCCGCCGAGAGCGCCGAGGTATTTCCCGCTGTGCAGCAGCTCTCCGCGTGGCAGGCTCCCCAGCCGGAACCCGGCGATACCCGGCGTTTGCTGGCCCGGCTGCTATCAGAACTGCCGGAAATGTCACCTGTGCGCCAGGCCATTCGCGAACATCGGCGCCATCGCATCGCCGCGCTGCTGACCACGGCCCGCGCGCAGGTCAGCCTCTTCGGTCCTGGCTTCTGGCTGGTCAGCGCGCTGGTGACGCTGCTCGGCGCGGTTATTATTCTGACGAAAATATTGCCGGATCAAGAACTGGTTTTACGTGCCTGCGGACCGCTGCTGGCCTACCTGGGAACCGTGGTCGCCTTTCGCGGTTCGGGACACAAAACCCTGGAACTGGAGCTGGTCTGTTTGCCCTCGCCGTTTCAGTTGGCTCTGGCCCGCATGGTAATTGTGCTGGGCTACGATATCGCCCTGAGTCTGGCTCTGAGCCTGGCGCTCTGGGCTGGTGGCGCTGAACAGGTCATGGCCCTGACCCTCTCCTGGCTGATGCCGCTGCTCCTGGTCGCCGGACTGGCCTTGCTGCTCTCGCTGCGCTTCTCAATGCAAGTGGCGGCCCCGCTGGCTTACGCCGGCTGGCTCATCATTCTGCCCCTGGCTTCGGCCTCCCATCTCCATATATCCCGGCTGGCCTTGCCGCTGGACGTGCTGCCCGGCCTCCTGGGCCTGGCGCTCCTGACCGCCGCGCTGCTGCGCCTGCGCGCTAATGTGCAGCGTTTGCTTCCCCATGCATAACGTCCGCGAACCTTTTGGCGTACTGTTTCGTAAGAGGCATATGAAAGAGTATCTGTATTAAACGATAAACATACAGAAGGAGAAAAATTTGAGTATTACTGCACTGACCGGCGTGCGCCAGCAGGTAAAGGCAGGCGCGCGTCCGCATCCGTTGTTGAGCGTGATGGCCTGGGAGTTTCGCCGTTTTCGCGCCAGCCGTCTTTTCTGGCTCCAGGCGCTGGGTTTCTTCTGCCTCTTGCTCCTGGTAACGTGGGCGCAGGGAACAACAGATCAACTCGGTATCAGCCATGGCAAGCTCTCGTTGAACGGCTTTATTGCCGGGACGAGCGCCCTGGGGCTGGTGAACACGCTGCCCTCCTCTTCCCTGGTGCTGCTGATTTTTCTTTTGCCTTTTATTACAACAGATGGCGTGACACGCGACCTCCAGCGGCGCACACACGAGTTGCTCATGACCACCGCCCTGCCGATCCGGGCCTATGTCTGGGGACGCTATCTGATGGGCCTGATTCTGAGCCTGGGGCTGGCGGTATTACTCTTTGCCGCTATTCTGAGCATGGGCCTGCTGCTCCATCTGACTGTTCAAGATTATCCCTTGCCCCAGGTCAACGCTCTCTTGCTTCTGTGGGGGGGAATTGTTCTGCCGGCGACTGTGCTGGTGAGTAGCCTCAGCTTTGCTCTCGGCACATTGCTCCCGCGTTTGAGCAGTGTGGTCAAGGTCGTGATTCTGCTGGCGTGGATCATAGGAGCTATCGTTATTCCTATCGGGATGCGCGAAGGTAATCCCCCTGGCTGGTATGTGACCTGGGACCCGACCGGTGCAGTCACCGCGCTTGGTATGCAGCATCAGTATGTTTTCAGCAATATATCGGCAAATATCAGCAGTAATGATCAGTTTCAGCAGGCGTTGCTCGCTTTTGAGAATGCCATGCCTCAGATTGGCAACTGGCTGGCCGCCCATTTGCTACTGGCCGGGGTTGGCCTGCTGCTGGTGCTGGTGGCTGCCCTTGCCTTCAAGCGCACTCAGGACGCGCTCAACTAGCAGCTATGCGCTCATCAGAAGCGCTTTTCCACAGAAAGAGAGACCGCCATGGAATTGACGATTGAACACCTGAGCAAGCGCTATGGACAGCACTGGGCGTTGCGCCAGCTCTCCCTGCGCTGCGAGCCAGGTCTGCTGGGGCTGGTTGGACCCAATGGCGCCGGTAAAACGAGCTTGATGCGCATAATTGCTACCCTGATGGAACCGAGCGAGGGGCGTATCCTCTGGAACGGGCAGGATATTCGGACCCACGGCGAGGCTCTGCGGCAGGTGTTGGGCTATCTGCCCCAGGATTTTGGCCTCTATCGAGAGTTTTCCGGGCGCCAGTTCCTGCGCTACCTGGCCGCCATGAAAGGTCTGTCAGGATCGCTCGCCCGCCGGCGCGTGGATGAAGTGCTGGAGATTGTCAACCTGGAGCAGGTGGCTGATCGCAAGTTGCCCACCTATTCTGGAGGCATGAAGCAGCGTATCGGCATTGCCCAGGCTTTGCTCAACGACCCCGAACTCTTGATTGTTGATGAGCCGACCGTCGGACTCGATCCCGCCGAGCGTGTGCGCTTCCGCACTCTGCTGGCCAGCCTGACCAGCAATCGCATCATCATCCTGAGCACGCATATCATCAGCGACGTGGAGGCCGTGGCCAGCCGTCTGCTCATTATGCAGGAGGGACGCGTGATGGCCGATACTACACCAGATGCGCTGCTGGCGCGCGCGGCTGGCAAAGTCTGGAGCGTCACCGCCGATCAGGCGACCGCCCTGCAATTGCAGACCACCTGCCAGGTCAGCACCATGGTCAATCAGCTCAACGGCATCACCCTGCGCCTCGTCAGTCCCACGCGTCCGCATCAAACCGCCGTCACCGTCGCCCCCACGCTGGAAGAAGCCTACCTGCTGATAACGGGCAGGCAGCCGGCGCAGGTCTGAATGGAGTCGCCTACTATATAGCAAAGGATGGCCGGGTGGATATGCTCCATCAGGCCATCCTTTGCTGTGTAATAGCAGAATTACCTGGTTTCCCAGTTGTTGGCTTCTTCCACCAGGTAACCGGCGGCGCGCAGATGTTCCAGCAATTGCTCGCACTGGGCGCGGTCGCGTGTCTCCATGGTGATTGTCTCTTCACGCTGCATGATGGGCAGGCGGCTGGAGATGAGCTGGTGGCGCACATCGACGACGTTGATACGCATCTCGGCGATGATTTCCAGCAGACGCATCAGCTCGCCGGGGCGGTCGGTCAGGCGCGTGTGGATCACGAAGTAGCGTCCCGCCGCCGCCAGACCGTGTTCGATGAAGCGTCCGACGAGATTGATATCGATATTGCCGCCGGTCAGGGGGACCAGTACCTTTTTGCCGGGCAATTTGAGTGTACCGCTGAGCAGAGCCGCCACGCCAACCGCGCCCGCGCCCTCGACCAGCATTTTATTGCGTTCCATCAGGAAGAGGACCGCGCTGATAATCGCCTCGTCCTCGACCACTACCACCTCGTCGACGAGCTGGCGCATGATTTCAAAGTTCAGCTCGCCGGGACGTTTGACCGCGATGCCATCGGCGATAGTTGAAATGGCCGGTAGTTCGACCAGCTCACCGGCGTCGAGTCCCGCGCGTGTACTGGCCGCTCCGGCAGCCTGTACGCCGATCACCGTGATATTGGGGCGCAGCGCCTTGGCGGCAATCGCGATCCCTGAGATCAGGCCGCCGCCGCCGACCGGCACCACCAGCGCATCGGCGTCGGGCAGGTCGCTCAGCATCTCCAGTCCCAGCGTTCCCTGACCGGCGATCACATCAGGATCGTTAAACGCGTGGACGAAAGCCGCGCCCGACTGCTTCTGGAGGTCCAGACAATGCTGATAGGCGTCATCATAGGTCATGCCGTGCAGTACCACCTGCGCGCCATAGCCCTGCGTGGCCATCACTTTCGCCAGCGGCGCGCCTTCCGGCATGACAATCGTACAGGGCACACCGGCCTGAGCAGCGGCGATGGCGACACCCTGCGCGTGGTTGCCCGCCGAAGCCGCGATGACCCCGCGCTTGCGCTCCTTCTCGCTCAGACGTGAAACCTTAAAGCTGGCTCCACGCACCTTAAATGAGCCTGAGCGCTGCTGATTTTCTGCTTTCAGGTAAATATCGGCACCGGTAATTTCATGCAAAGTTCGTGAGGGAGCGAGCGGTGTGTGGTGGAGGCGAGGTTTGAGGAGTTTGTGAGCTTCCCAGATATCGGCGATGGTCACGGGCAACGAATGGGGGTGAACAACGGACGCGGTTGAGGCAGCGAGTGCCTCCGTTTCAGTTTCTGAAGTTGTTTGCATATTATCCTCTACTGTGCGCATGATGTATTACGGTTTCTGTATTTACCTGCATTGGATCACTCCACAAGCGTTGTGGCTGGTCGACAAAACAAATGTATGCGGGCTATTATAGCGCAATTGGGAAAGGGATACAACCCGGAGGCGGCATTGTTCCGGGCTTTCCCCCTCTAACGTGTCCCCACTCAGAGATGACAAACCTCTGCCGAACATGGGGAGCGATGGCGCTCTCCGCGTCGGAAATTGCCGGGTTGTGTATACAAAAGCGGGAGAAATTGCTAACAAACTTGCAACAAGTGATCTCATCTGCTATAGTAAAAAAACAGAAGGGCTTGTCCAGACAAGCGCACACGTTAAGAAGACGTTAGCGAGGAGTAGAGAAGCGGGATATGGTGGCGACACGCAAATCAGCGAGGCCTGTTCCCGCGCCCCCGCCCAGGCAGGGGGGTGCGATTATTCACGGCAGCGAGAGTGTGAGGCACTGGCTGGATTTTTACTGGCACAAGTTGCAGCTCCCTCGCCAGGAGCTTGGGGGTCTGGCAATTACGCAGGATCGCCGCGAGTTTATGCAATGGACCGGGAAACGGCTGAATGTTATGGCGCTTGGCTGCTACTGCTATCTGCCCGCGCCTCCCGTGGCGCGCCGCTCGCTGTTGAACGCGCTGGAACTCAGGCCGATCACGCCTGGCCACCGGCACCTGATCTTTGTCGAGCCAGATATGCAGCCGCGCTCCATTGAAGTGACCGTGGCCCACGAGTTGATTCACCTGGCGGATCGCGTCAACGGCACGCCGCGCCGCCATCACCATCATGGCTATGATTCCATTGCCGCTGACGAGGCCGCCGTGACTGGCTACAGTCTGGAAGAACTGCGCCAGCTTTTGAGCGAAGAGAGCCAGCATCGCGAAGCTCTCCGCCGCGCCCGCCGTCCTATTCGCTACCTCTATGAATGTCCTGGCTGCGGCAAAGAATATCCTCGCACGCGCCGCTATTCACAGGCTGTCTCCTGTAGTTGCTGCGATAAGCGCTATAATCCCCATTACCGTCTGCGCTTGAAAACCGAATAAAACGGCGGAAACAGCGAGGGCGCCACTTCCTTAGTAGAAGCGGCGCCCTCTCTCTGCGCTATGCGCGTGGAATTTATTGTGGTGTGGCGTAGCTGTGCAGACTGGGGACAAAGAAGCTGACGCCGTAGTAGGTAAAGAGGGTGGCGACAAAGCCCAGGGCCAGCAGCCAGGCGATGCGCTTGCCGCGCCAGCCGCGAATGCCGCGCGCGTGCAGGTACACCGCGTAGATCAGCCAGGTGACGAGAGCGGACGTTTCCTTGGGGTCCCAGCTCCAGTAGTGGCCCCAGGCATAGTTCGCCCAGTAGGCGCCAATGATCAGGGTCAGAGCCAGCAGAGGGAAGCCAGCGATGACCGCTTTATAGCCCAGAGCGTCAGCGGCTTCGGCGGAAGGCAGCCAGCGATAGCGCTGTCCTTCGCCGCCCTGGATGAGCATGACCAGGCCCGCGCCAAAGGCCACGCAGAACAGAGAATAAGCGAAGATGGCCACGCCAACATGGATGGCGAGAATTGTCCGATCCTGCAAAGCCGGGATCAATTCCTGGTTAGGCGCCAGCATGTTATAGGCGATGCCCAGGTAAACGGCAACGCTCAAGATGATCACGGCCAGGAGGCAAACGTAGAAGCCCCAGGCGCGCACCCGTTCGTGGAAACGCAGTTCAAAAATCAGGTAACAGATAAGAAAAGCAGTGGTAAAGCTCACGCTAAATTCATACAGATTGCTCCATGGAGCGTGCTGTTCAAGCAGCGTGCGGGTCACCAGTCCGACCACCAGGGCGAGCACAGCCAGCCAGCCCAGCATCATGCCGCCGCGTCCCAGGGTGAGGAGTGTGCGATTCAGGGCAATCGGCTCCTCGCCATCGGGCTGCTCATTGAGAATGACTTCGGGGCGGACCAGGGTGGCTACCCCGCCGCCGCTTTCGCTGGCCGCGCGGGCGCTTTTCTCTGCTTTCGCCCTGGCTTTACGGCTGGCGGCGCGAGCCAGAGCGACCTTTTTCGCCAGGCGCACCGAACCCAGCGTGTACGAGAGATAGGCCAGCGTCATCAGGACTACCAGGCCCATGCCCGTGTACAGCAATCCCTGCGAGATAACCGGCAAACTGCTCCCGGAGGCGGTTGCTGCGGCAAGAGATAATAGATACATACTCAACCTCGATGTATGAGAACAAATACGGTCAAAGTCTCTACTAGCTGCGACAGAGCGCGAATATCTTACGACGTGAGAGCCGGCATAGTCAGAAATGTCAGCTTGATAGATAGTAGCATAGCTAATGGGATTGCGCAAACTCGGCTCGCAACTCG
>DASZXF010000076.1:0-15942 GCA_035546055.1 Ktedonobacteraceae bacterium | reverse complement strand
TCACAAGATTCATTCTATCCACAACAGAGCCGGTCCTTCGCTACTATAGCTATGGAGATTCATCCACGTGGAAAGAGTCAGACCAGAGCGGCGGAACGCGGCGTTGCGTTGCAACGGGAGCATAGTGAGCAAAACGTGCAGGCGAATCGCCCGGAGACGGCGACCATCAGCATTTTGCTGGTGGATGATCACGCGCTGATGCGTGAGGGTCTGCGTCAGTTGCTTTCCCTGGAGGCCGATCTGCGCGTGGTGGCGGAAGCTGTCAATGGCTATGACGGCCTGCGCCAGGTGCGCCAGTCGCAGCCGGATGTGGTCCTGATGGATATCAGTATGCCGGGCGTGGATGGCATCGGTGTGACACAACAGATTGTGCGAGAATTTCCCGAAATCGCGGTGATTATGCTGACCATGCATCGCCAGGATCAGCAGGTACTCCAGGCCATCAAAAGCGGGGCGCGCGGCTACCTGCTTAAAACGGCCTCGTCGCAGGAACTGGCGCAGACCATTCGCCAGGTTCACGCCGGTCAGGTGCAGATTGAGCCAGAACTGACCGGCACCATCGTCAGCGAAGTACGCCGCCTCTCCCATCTTTCCGCCGAAGGCAACACGCTCAGAGAGCTTTCGGAGAAAGAAATAGACATTTTGCGCTGTGTCGCCATGGGTCTGAGCAACAAAGAGATCGCCGAGCAACTGGCCTATTCCGAAAAAACCGTCAAAAACTATCTCTCCATCATTTTTCAAAAGCTCAACATTCGCGACCGCACCCAGGCCGCCATTTTTGCCTTTCGCCACGGCCTTCTCCCCGTCGATGAATGGTGAGGAAGGAGCGCGCTTAACGCAAATCGTAGAGCGGCAACCCGCTGCGTTCGTTGACAATGACATTGAGCATTTGAATCTGCTGCTCGAACTCAAAAGCTACCGCAGGAGATCTGCGGATAAGACTGCCTGATAGAAAAACGTGCATGACCAGACCTTTTCGCCAGTCCACATACACAGGTGTGTTGGTGGAAGGCCAGCGAATAATGGTATCTTTGCTGGCCAGTTCATAGATCAGTGCTGGCTGCTGGCCGCGCTTCTCGATCTGATCTATGACGGCGAAGAGATTGGCCTGTTGCCAGGGGATAAAGCCGGTGCGGCGTCCCAGGCGGCAGTATAGCCCCTCGTGGGTAGCAGTGAGCTGCTGGCGTGGTGAAGAAATAAGCGAGTAAAGCAAGATGATGACTATGCTCAAAAAGAAAGCAGCGTTCACGCAAGTATTGACGATGATCCAGAATAGCGGCATACCTTGCTGGACGAGCGGAAGCGTCTGCATCCAGTTATCATAGACAATTTTGCCGGCAATACCTGCTATGGCGCTTCCTATAATAGCCGAGGCCAGGGTCGCCGGCCAGCTCCGCTCCCTGGCAATGGTCAATGAAGCAGGTAGATCAGGAACGCCGGGCCGGGTATGGGCCAGCGCCCGCTCCCACGCGCCCACGGTCATGTTATAACGGGCTGCCTGCTGACGTTTTTTATCCAGCACTTTGCTCGCTGAAGAAGGAAAAACAAAGCCAATGGCGTTAAGCGCGCTTACAACGGCAACAAGAGGGAGAAAGGAGTGTTGCCAGAGGGAGCCAGCCGCGCTATTATTCGTGGTTAGCAGGAATCCTGTCGCACCAGACAGGACTGCCAGCAGCAGACCAGCGATGAGGGCGATCATGCGCACGCGTCCTGTTGCTATGGGCTGTACGACCTGGACACCCCGGCGCGGACGCGCTTCATTAACCATTTTTGTGCGCTGCATCCCTGTTTACTCCGCCCTCTATTCCGTCTCTAAAGAGGGCCATACCTGTATAGCTAACAGAACGACCAGAACTCTTCATCAATCATACCGCAAAAGCGCAAACGTTGCATATCACGCTCGCTCGCGTGAGCCTCCTTCATCCTGGTCCCGCCGGGAAAGTCCTGGTGGTCAATTGTCGTATCCGCGAAAGTGAACCGCTCAAGCAGCCCACTTTCGCGCGTCCTGTCTCTGTCGCTTCCGGCCACCACGCACCAACCAGGGCGAGTCGCGTAGCGACGAACAGTCGTAACAAACAAATGGAGCGGGCTGGCTAGAGTTGCCAGGCTTTGGCGTTGCTGTAGACCACCTCTGTGGCTCCCTGGCTGGCAGCGTCGTAGAAGCCGACCATACCGCTACTATAGGTGTTATCGGTGAACGGGCCGGCGAATTGCTGGCCATTGGCGTAGAACGTAAAGCTGTTACCGTGGGCGACGACAGCGATGGTGTTGAGCTGGTGCAGCCCTGTATGGAAAGACGGGACCACCGAGGAATCGGGGTAGCCTCCGATATGGTGATTGCAGTCGCCGGCGCTACAATAGAAAAAAGTATACTGGCCGCTGGCATAGATTTCCAGGACATAGTAGTGATCGCTGCCGCCGGCGCGGAAAACCAGTCCGCCGCCGCTAAAGTGCGGGCCGGCGGAGAAAAACTGCATCTGTACCTGGAAAGCAAAATCGGCGAGGCTGGTAGCTTCGCCCAGGCATGGACCGGCGTAACTCAGCGGCATAATCATGTGGTAGGCGCCGTTGCTGAACTGACAGGAAGTACCGATGCTGGGATCGTTGGTTTCGTCCCAGTTGTGGCCCTGGCTGTTGTCGCCCAGCGGATCGCTCCAGACCAGCGTTCCCCCGTAGGGATTGGTCGCCTGAGCAGTCGCGGTAGCGTTCGCCTGGGCAGTCGCGCTGGCCTGAGCGGTGGCTGTGCCCTGCGCGTCAGCCGTTCCCTGCGCATAGGCGGTCCCCTGCGCGTTCGCGGTGGCTGTACTCTGCGCGCTCTGTCCCTGGCTCACCACGGCGGTCTGCGTGGCGGCAAGGTTAGCGGCGGCTGTAGCTGCGGTATTGGGCGTGGGATTGCCGTTTCCTGCGATACCAGGGATCAAGTGGGTGGCATAGAGCAGGATGCCGCCGCCCAGAATAAGCAGGAAAGCGAGCACAATCAGGGTAATCAGCAGACCATTGGAGCGCTGCTCCGGGCGCCTGGGCGGCATTGAGGGCATCATGCCAGGCGGCGTGGCCATAATGCCTGTGTAGGAAGGCGAGGATGGCGCCCCTGTGAATGGCGCGGCCTGCGTCTGGAATGGCGCGGCTGTATACTGCGAATTATACGTGGACATCTGTCCCATAGGGGCCGGAGCTGGCATGACTACGGGTCCAGGCGAGGGCGGCACAATACCGCTCTGCCAGTGCGTGGAGGCAGTTGGACCGCCGGCGTTCGTCATGCGGGCGGCTGCTCCGCCTCCCGGCGCTCCTGCGAGTCTGGGATCAGCTCCGGCACTCTGCATGTAGGTCATCGCATCCTCGGCTGGCAAGGATGGAAATGGCTGACCTTGAGGCACCGATCTGACGGACAACCTCAAGCGCACATTGCCTGTAGTGTTTCCTCCCATGGGAGATCCGAAGCTGTTCAGTTCAAGCACCTGGCCATCGCGTGCGCCGGGCGGAATAGCCACCGCGAGCTGTGAGCCATCGGGCAGAGTGATCCGGCGCTGCGAGCCGCTGGCAGCCTCCTCTGCGCTGATGGCGAGGGTGGTAAAGACGGCGGGACTGTCTGAAGTATCGGCAGCGGTCTGGGCATACGGATTAGCCAGGATGATCTGAACCGTCTGAGAGCCGAGCACCGCCTGCTGAAAAGCCTGAGCGAAGGCGGCAATCGTGGGGAAGCGATCTGCGGGCTTTTTGGCCAGTCCGCGCAGGAGTACGGCGTCGAGAGTGGGCGGCAAACCCGGAACGAAGCTGCTGGGCGGCGGCGGCGGCGTATTCACATGCGCGAACATCATCTGCATGGGCGTGCCCTTGAACAGCGCGCGGCCAGTCACCAGTTCATAGGCCATGACCGCCAGGGCGTACTGATCGCTGGCCGGCGAGGCATTGCCCTCCCACTGCTCCGGCGCCATATAACCCGGAGTGCCGCGAATATGCTGGCTGACCCCGGAGGTCATGTTGCTCAGGCGCGCGATGCCAAAATCGCTGATGAGGATATCAGGTCGATTGGGACGGTCCTTGTTGGCGCGAATCAAAAAATTCGAGGGCTTGACATCCTGGTGAATCAAATGGTGATCGTGGGTGTACTGCAACGCGCTGGCAGTCTGCGTAATGATATTCTCGACATCCTCCAGGGTCAGCGGATTGGATGTGCCGCGCTGCTCCAACCAGGAGGCCAGCGAGCCTTCCGGGCGATAGGGCATCACCAGGTACGTTAACACATTGCCATCCCTTTTTTCCTCGCCATAATCGTAAAGGGGAAGAATATGAGGGTGATCGAGCATGGCAATAGCTTTTGCCTCACGCTCAAAAAGCCGAACAGCATCAGAAGAGCCACCTTCCCCCCCAGGCGCAGCCTCGCTGCGAATGACCTTGATGGCCACCTGGCGATCAATACTCGAATCCTCCGCCAGGTAAATCGCCCCCATACCACCCGTGGCTATCAGCTTGAGCAGGCGATAACGGCCAAGCTGTTGTTCTCCTGAGAGCATAATAATTACCTCACTTCATGTTCGTTTGCCCGATAAAGCAGACAGATAATTCCTGTGTATCTCTGGCATCTGAACGACCAGTGGTGCGCTGATTGCTCACCCGGTCCTGAGAATACCATACGTGTTATAATACACAACGATAAACGATGAGAAAAAGGCGTTTTCTCTCGTTCCTTTTTACATCTATCATACCCGATTGGTACTGCCTCCCCTCCATGCTTGCACAAAACGCACTATATCACCGTGCTTGCTCAGGCTCTTCAGACATATCGTAAAGCCACCGTCGTCCAGAGCGGCGATGAACGCTGGAGCGTTCAGTAAGAAAGAATGGATCTTCCGCCGGCTGGGTGGGATATATAACCATAATAGCCTGTGTGTTACAATGCTTCCGTGATCAGTCGTTGGATACTTTTTGGTACGGGTGACACGGATGCATAACATTGATGAACTTGCATATTTGTCAGGGGTTCCCAGCCGCACGATTCGCTTTTACAACACGCAGGGCTTGCTGCCGCCGCCGCTGATGCGCGGGCGCGTGGCCTTCTACGATCAGGAGCATCTGCTGGTCTTGAAGATCATCAAGGATTTGAAGGAGCAGCAGCATCTTTCGCTAGAAATCATCAAGCAATTGCTGGAGATTCGCGCGCGTGAAGGCGATGTGCAGATGCAACTGGCGCTCAAGCAGCGGCAATTCCGTCCGGTGGGACAGGAGGTGCAGCTTGCCCAGGAGGAATTTTTGCGGCAGACCGGCGCGCATCTGGAGCGAGTCACCGAACTGGTGGAGCAGGGTTTGCTCTTTCCCGGCGTCTCTGAGGCCGAGGCAAGCTGGACCTTTAGCCAGGATGATGTGATGCTCTACCAGATCTATGAACGCCTGGCCGCTCTGGGTCTGCCCCTGGCCCTCGCCACGTTGATCCGTTTCCAGATGCGCCAGCTTGTTCGTAGCGAAATCGCCGCTATCGAACAGCATCTTCAGCCGCAATGGGAACAGCGCGGCCTCTCGCTACAGGAGCAGACCAAAGAGTTCCAGGACATCCTGGCCATCACCGACACCCTGATCTCGCTCCTGCACCGCAAGATGCTATACAGCCTGTAGCAATCCGCTCAAACTGTCCGCCAGGCCGGACAGCGCTGCCAGTGATGTTTAGCTCGTCTTTTCGTCGTCGCTGCTGGCGTCGTCCGTTGAACTGCCGCTGCTCTCAGCATGGGCCAGCGCTTCAACCGGTTCGGCCTCGCCAGGCTCCGCTTCATCGTCAGGCGGGACTTCTCGCGGCTCGTCTGGCTCCTCGTCATCCTTTGGGGGCAGCACAGGCTTTTGCGGAATGCCATAGGTGGCCGCTACTTCGCCTGCGGGTACGGGTCGCGCGTATGATGTGCGCATAAAGAAAATGGTGATGGGAATCAGCAGGATGAAGACGATGATGGAGGTCCATTGAGCCTGCTTGAGACCCAGATCGAGCGGCCCCAGCGAAACCACAATGTTGGCGCGCGCAAAGAAGATGATAAACTGGGTAATGGTATAGCCAAACAGGTAAGTCGCCATCAACGCCCCCGGCTTGCGGTAGCGCCGGGCCAGGATGGCCAGCACAATCAGCATGATTACATTCAGGAGCAGTTCATAACCCGCCGCTGGCTGAACCGGCACGTGAAGGAGCGAGGGACCAACCCAGCTATTGGGGTTATCATAGACGGTAGACCAGGGCAGCGTGCTCGGATAACCGATGATGTCGCCGTTTATCAGATTGCCCAGGCGTCCGAAAATCTGTCCACAGGCGGCGAACAGCGCGCCCGCGTCGAGCATGACCAGCGGATTCAGGCGCATGCGTCTCGCTCGCCAGAAGAGGACGGGCACAACGGCAAAGATCGCGCCAAAGAAGGCCATACCGCCCTCCCAGGTCGCCAGAATACGCCAGGGTTGCAGCAAATAGCCCTGCACCAGGTCAGGCTGTTGAATGACGTAGTAGAGACGCCCGCCGATCACACCGGCAACCACACACCACCAGAGCACCCGGTAAACCTGATCCTGGCTGATCCCCTTGCGCTGCGTGTAGCGGCGAATAAACCACAGACCCATCAGAATGCCCACCACATACGCCATACCATACCACGTTAATTTCAATGGCCCCACATGCACAGCCGGATCGATGTTAATGTGAATGTACGGGCCAATCCGCAGCCAGCCCCAATCGATCAGGGAGGCCAGGGTGACAGGGATAGTTCCCATGATACTTCTCCAATATCTTTTTATGACGGCGCGTTTCCTCCATATGATAGTATGATTAGCCCGTCTGCGCAAGTGCCTTCGCTTCTCGCACAACGCCGTCCAGTTGACTCTGGGAAGTCTGGCCTCGGTGCTCAGCGTGGCGCTTTTCGGTCTGCTCAACAGCAGCGTCCCGCCGACCTTCGCCCTGTCCCTGTTCACGTGGCATCTCAATATCGCGCAACTCTCACTGGGGAGCGCCGGCCTGTTGCTTCTCGGCGGCGGTGTGTTGATCTGTCTGCTGCTGCGCAAAAAAGCCGCCCTCGGCGCGGTGGCGGTTCAGGAAGAAATGGCCGCCGATCCAGTGGGGGCACTCAGAGACTGATAAGAAGCTTCTCTGGCCCATTCAGGCTATTTGTTAGACAAGAAGAGGACAAATAATTCTAAAATAGACATATTATGTGCGTTATTGTTGATCGCGAGAAGTGGCCTGAAGATAGTCATTTCCAGCTAGCTTGGAGTACATAAAAACTCTATGGATGCCAGCGTTGGTTTAACATTTAGCCTGAAACTTTTTCAGCGCTACAAGAGAAGTGGGACTCTCCAGGCTGAAATCCGTCATGTGCCGGGGATTCAGGGCATGTGTACCGCGTATGTTCAGCTTACGGCTGGCTCCGTTACGGCCTGCTACCTGGAAAACAAGCAGAAGCAGCGTGTGCCTTTTGCCATTGATGAGCTGTGCCGTATAGATGCCGAACGGGGGCCGTTCGAGTGGACATTTCAGCCGCAAGCATCATCGCGCGCTCACGCTGCTGGTTCTTTCTCCGCGCCGCCATCCTTTGACTCCCTGCCTGGTTCTGCATCGCTGGATGCGGCTATTCCCAGGGTCGTTGCTCAGTTGTCCTGGGAACGGTTCAATCACTGGACGCTTGAACAAAAGCTGCTTCTCCAGGATGTGTGGCAGAACATTGATGGAAAACGCACGGTGCGCGATATAAAAACCACTCTCTCTTATCCGCCCCAGATGGTGAATGATATTCTCCACATTCTCCTGAACTTGCGTCTGATTGTGCTTGCTTCATAACACCGGGAGGTTCTTCTATGAATAACATTTCTGCTGATGTATCTGGCGCAGGTCAGTCCTGGCAGACTACGGATGTCGTGGGTCAGGAGCCTGAGCCTGGCCGCTTCTTTCAGTGGTGGTATGCCCTGACTACGCCTTCCAGAGCAGGCGGCGATAATTTTGTCAGGCGCGAGGCTGAGCGCAAAGCCCGTTCTTTGAGCAGCGTGGCCCTGTTTTTTCTCTGCGTGCTGCTGCTCTTTTTGCCTGCCTGCTTTTTTATGGGTATGGTCATCGTTTTTGCTGACTCGCTGGCGATGGTGGGTACGCTGATTGGTCTGATTGTCAATCGCCTGGGCCAGAGCCGGGCGGCGGGCATTATCATCGTGATTGGCGCGGAGATAGCTCTGGCGACGGCCATTCTCTTTATCGGTCCCATGCACCCGGCGGATATCCAGCTCTATGATCTGTACGCGCTCATTATTTTGCTGGCGGCTTCGCTGCTTCCTCCCCGTTTTATTTTTCTCTTCGCGGCGCTGCATTCGGCTTTTATTATTGTAGAAATGTTCATTCATCCAACGACGCCGCAACTGGCGCAGGATATGCATTTGCAAACGCAGTTGCTTCCGGCCATTGTGCGCTCGGTGGGTCTGCAACTGCTCGGTTCTACCGTTGCCTTTATCTGGGTGAGAAACGCCGCGCGGGCGGTTGAGCGGGCCAATCGTGCCGAAATGGTGGCCGCGCTTGAGCATGTCATCGCCGAGGAGCGCGCCGCCGGTGAGCGCGAGAAGCAGGAGTTGGAGGAGAGTATCCAGCAGCTTATTCAGACGCAGATGGCCGCCACGAAGGGACAGATGGCCAGCCAGCTCCCCTATCCGCCCGCCAAGATCCTCTGGCCGCTGGTCGGGGCGATGAATCTGCTCTGGTCCCGCTTGCAGCGCTCTCAACAGCTCGAACGAGAGCACCAGCAGTTACAGCAGGCCATCGCCTCTTATGTCCGCCTGGTTCAGCAGGACAGCCGCGCCTCGCTGCCTCTGGCACAAACGGGCACTATGCTGGATCAACTGATTCTCGCGGCCCAGAGGCAGCAGCAACGCAGCCGGGAAACTCATCCGGGCGCCTCGCGTTTCGACAGTCTGCACCAGATGGAGTTTCCCCAGAAGGACTGAGCTGGCTTTCGTTAGCTGGCATGTTCGGACGCGTGTGGACTCTGAAAAGAGGCCGGGTGCGACTGTTCGTCCAGGCGCAGATGCATGAGAAATTCTTTGTTGCCGTCTCGTCCGTGGATGGGCGAATCGATCACGCCGATCACGCGCAGGGGGGTATGAGCTGGTATCCAGGTCTGCAATTCGCTGAGCACGCGGGCGTGAACAGCGGGATCGCTGATGATGCCGCCGCCGCGATCAACTTCGGTCTTGCCGGCCTCGAACTGGGGCTTGATCAGGGCCGCGATCCACGCGCCGGGTACCAGCAGGGGCACAATCGGCGGTAGAACCAGGCGCAGAGAGATAAAGGATACATCGATGACCGCGCACTGAATGGGTTCGGGTAAAGAGGTGACATGGCGAATATTGGTCTGCTCCATCACCACCACGCGCGGATCATTGCGCAGGGTCCAGGCCAGTTGCGCCCGCCCGACATCCAGGGCGTAGACTTTGCTGGCTCCATTACGCAGCAAGCAATCGGTGAAGCCGCCAGTGGAGGCGCCGACATCCAGGGCGATCAGGCCGGCGGGGCGGAGATCAAAGTCGTGTAGCGCCTTCTCCAGCTTTAAACCGCCCCGGCTGACGTATTTCAGTTCATCGGGCGTTTCGGCCAGCCGGCACTCGCTGTCCAGGGGTACCAGCGTACCCGGTTTATCGAGCATCTTTTCGCCCAGGAAGACCTGTCCCGCCATAATCAGTGCGCGTGCCCGTTCGCGACTGGGAGCCAGTCCGCGCCGCACCAGCGCGACATCCAGCCGCTCTTTATTTGCCGCCATAGCTTGTTCTCTCTTCTCCGCCAGTTATCGATGTGCTCATACTCTTTATCTGTGCCAGTGCTCTATGTGTAGCGGCGTTGCTCCACACAGCCTGATTGGTTCTTTCCATTCGCCTGTCAGGACTCGTCAGTCCTGCGCAGTTTTTGATAATAGAACGGGAGCGCGCCCGCGCCGACGAGGCCCGCGTTGCCTCCCAGTTGGGCCGCGACGATGCGTGTTCTGGCCATATTCGCGCGCATCGCGTGAGTCTGCACAACTTTCAGGGCGGGTTCCATAATGAGCGCGCCCATCTGCATGACGCCGCCGCCCAGAATGATGATTTCGGGACTGAACGTATGGAGAATGCTCACCAGACAGAAGCCCAGCGCCTCAGCCGCCTCGGTGATAATCTCACGCGCGGCGGGAATGCCGGCCTCCGCAGCCCGCGCGACCGTTTGAGCGGTCACTTTCAACTCTCCCGCCAGGGTCGGTGCCGGAACTGGATTCGCCAGGGGCGTGCTGTGCAGCGGTTGCGTGCTCAGATCCTGATCGGGCAGAGCCTCTTTGTCCGGGACCGTCGCCGGGTGTTCGAGCATGGTATGAGCAAAGGCCAGCAGTTCAGCGCCTTTGCCGCTGGCAATTAGCCGATTGGCCTTGCGCGCGATGGCTGTCCCGGAGGCCAGCGCTTCCAGGCAGCCGATGCTCCCGCAAGAGCAGCGCTCTCCTCGCCAATCGATAGTGATATGTCCCAGCTCTCCCGCCGTCCCGTTCGCGCCTTCCAGAATGTGCCCGTTTGCAATTACGCCGCCGCCGATGCCAGTGCTGACCGTGACATACACCATATCGCGGCTTCCCTGGCCCGCGCCAAAGAAAAACTCCCCGAGCGCGGCGGCATTGGCATCATTTTCCAGAAAGACCGGACAATGGAACTGCTGATTGAGAATATCACGCAGAGGAACGGCCTTCCAGGCGGGCAAATTGGGCGGGGAATACAGCACACCCTCGCGATTATCCAGCGGCCCCGGAGCCGCCACACCGATTCCCGCGATCTCATCCAGCGTCACCCCGGCCAGTTTCAGCGCCTCCTGCATGGTCGCATAAATACGCGGCAACACCCGCTCAGGCGTTGCGTCCTGACCTGTCAGCGTGGCCGCCCGTCCACGAATGTCCGCGCCCTCCAACACCGCCGCGCGAATCTGTGTTCCCCCCAGGTCGACGCCAATCACCAGCGGCGCTGTTTGTGAAGCTTTCTTCTCTTCTACGCTCATGGTACTCGTTTGTCCTTTTATCTACTTTCTTTGCCTCCCTTCAACAGCTTACTACCTTCCTGATATTACCATACTATGGCCCCTCTAGAGCAGATCGGTCCCGGCTCTTTTCTGTGAGGCAACGCTATGTAAGTGCTCAAAAATGGATGATATTTTGTGCTTTCATTGATTTTTAATGGACTATTTATGGTAGTATGTGCTATTCTAATAAATAGAAGCGTTTGCTATATTGTTAAGGCTCTGATACATCATATTACTTCGGGAAGGTTGAAGGGAAATGGCTGGGGAAAGCACACGACACATGCGTGAAAATGCGGATTCAGGAGCATCTATCATGAAAGTTACTATCCAGAACCTGGGAGCGATTCAACAGGCAGAAATTGACCTGAAACCGCTCACCATTCTCATCGGTCCCAATAACGCGGGCAAAACCTGGCTGGCGTATACCATAGCGGGTATTTTCGGCATGACTGGATGGGGAGAGTATACAGATGCTTATGCAGAGGGAGACTTGGAAGAGAAATACCCGCCTCTGGATGCCGCGATTGAAAACGTGCAAACGTCGGGCAGAGCTACTATAAATTTAGTGGAATTTGCTGAACAATACGGAGAACAATACTTCCAGGCAGTTGCTCGTTATGCCAGGCAATGGATGCCGGAGTATATGAGTACGCAACTAGCTCATTTTGAGCAAATGGATGTTTCAATCGATCTTGCAGCGTCAAAAGCACGCTTTTTAGAAAAAATAAAACAATCCTCTATACAGCGTGAAATTGCTGGGGGAGCATTTAAAATAAGTAAGAGGCGCGATAATCCAAAAATTCAGGCATATACCTCCATTGAAAAAACAGAGCAAGGGGAAACAATAACCGAAACTATTCCCCCGGAGGAGATCAAGGAAAGCCTGATTGATAACGTAATGCAGATAATGCATCAAGCAATTTATCCTGGAATAAGGCTTTTTCCTACAGAGAGGACAGCTTTAGTCGCCGCTCAATTTCGGCAGCACGCTATATCGACGCAGGTTCCGCCAGATGAGAATGCACGAAAAATCAAAGAGATTTTAGATGATACATTCAAGCAATTACAGAATCTGGTGAATATAAACCTGGATGAAGAATTGGATACACCGAGGCAAGCGATAGAACCATTAGGTCGATTTATGAGCATGCTGAGTTCTCTCATGAGGATTGGCACAAAGGAAATTGCTCGTAGAGAGAAAGAGGCACAGCGAAATCCTAAAATCAGGAGATATCAGGTTCTTGCTCAAATGTTAGAGGAGCAATTGCTTTTTGGTAGCCTGGCGTTTTCTACTCCTGAACCAGATCCCCGCCGTTCTTTATTGTTTCATCCACATCCAGATGTTGCTCTTGAGATGCCAATAGTTTCTTCAATGGTTAAAGAGCTTTCTTCCCTGGTACTCTATCTGCGCTACCTGGCCCAACCCGGAGAATTGCTGGTGATAGATGAGCCGGAGATGAATCTGCACCCCGAAGCACAGACGCAGATGATAGAGTTTCTCTGTTTGCTGGTCAACGCGGGCTTGCGGGTATTGGTGACGACACACAGCACTTTTGTTGTGGATCATCTGGCAAATCTCATCTATGCTTCTCAGTTAGAGGCCGCAAAGCGCAAAGAAGCGGCAGAATATTTCTTTCTGGAGGATGAGGATGCTTTCATGGCCCAGGATAATGTTTCGGTCTATTGCGTGGACAAAGGCACGGCAGAAAATATCCTGCATGAAAACGGGCGCATTGACTGGCACACTTTTGGCGATATCAGCGATCAGATTTCTCGCATTTACTTAACGTTGTAAGCAGGCAACAAGCATATCTTTAGTGAAAAGGAGATGTATTATGCCTCTTGGTGCCCTCCTGTGGGCAGCTCCCAGTCGCGGCCAACATATTACTGGTGCTCGTCGTGATAGAGTTGTCGTAAGTGGTTTGAGGGATGGAGAATTTGCCCTTTGTTTTGATAGAGTTGATGATACCGCTATTTTGCGAGAGGGTTTAGGAATAGAACGTGACCAAAAATGTTGCGATGGCATCATTTTTTATGCTTATCAACAAACCAGAGTCATATGTTTAGTCGAAATGAAGCATACGAACTTTAAGGAGGCTATAAATCAGATAGGTGTGGTAAGAAACAGTTTGTATAGCATGTGGCAAGAAGAATGTGCAAGATATAAAAACATAGATGCAATCAAGAAACTTTTTAAAGATGCGATCTGGCGGGCGTATGTGTACCAATCATCTGCGACTGATAAGCATGAGAAGGAACAATGCTTGACTGGCCTGTGTAAACTGTTTGGCAAGGGCAATATAGATGTTTCCAGAGAAGATGATATAACAAACTTTTTGCGCTACGGGGCTATGCCTAAAAAGCAGCAAGAGATACGGAAACGCAGATAATGAAGCCTGAGAATATTTTTTATAGGAGTATAAAGAAAAATATATGCCATACCTTTTTAAAGATACTGATCTGGCTGCGCGGCGTTTGCGGGTGCTGGCGGAGGTGTTTGCGCCGGCCAGCCGGGCTTTTTTGCGGGATGTGATGCAGGAGACGCCGCCAGTGGCTCTGGATCTTGGCTGTGGACCAGGGTATACGACGCGTCTGCTGGCCGAGGAGACTGGCAGTGCGCGTGTGGTGGGCCTGGATGCTTCTCCCCATTTTATCGAGCTGGCCAGCGCGAACGCACCGGATTTAGCGTTTCTGTGCCATGATCTGACGCAGACGCCGTTTCCAACAGGCGCGGGCGATCTGCTCTTTTGCCGCATGCTGCTGACCCATCTGCAAGACCCCGCTTCCATCCTCGCTCAGTGGACGACACAACTGCGGCCTGGGGGTCTGCTGTTGCTGGACGAGGTGGAATGGATTCGCAGCGAGCGCCCGTTGTTTCGGACCTATCTCGGCATTGTGGAAGCTATGCTGGGGCAACAGGCAAATCAGCTTTACATCGGTCCTCAGCTCGCTCAGATGGCCGTTGACGGGCCAGTACAGCGCCAGCTCAGCCGGGTCTATCATTTGCCAGTTTCAAGCAGGCAGGCCGCGACGATGTTCTCTTTGAATATGCCAGCCTGGAAAAGTCATCCTTTCATCCAGACCCATTATGCCGCGAACCTGCTTGAGCAGCTTGAACAGGAGTTACTGGATTTGTCCATGCATGCCACCGCAGAGGACGAAATCACCTGGGGTATGCGCCAGCTTGCCTATCAACGGGTGTGAACGCGCCGGAAGCGGCCTCAGAGGGCTGGTGGCGAAGACTCCATTGCTCATCTGGTAAATTCGCGCTTGCTGAATCGTGGAAACTGGCAGCGTAATAATATGTATAATGTCAAGTAAATATGCCTGTTCAGCAGGTGGTTTCATACCAGATGGGATATTCTCATGGAAGCACGTACAGTGTGGGTCAGGCGGGCGTCTGGCAGCGGATTTATCGCCGGACTGGTCGCCGGCGTGATTGCTTCGGGCGTGATGCTTTTGCTCAATGCGACCACGGGCGGTCTGTCGCTGCCGCAGGAGTTGGGTTCGGAACTGCTGGCGCTGATGCCGCCGCCAGCTTTTGCCTTTTTTCATCAGTTGCTTGGGGCCAATGCGAAATATGATTTTTTCATCGTGGTCTTGCTCGGACAATGCGCGGTCTTCGCGCTGGGGGGCGCCCTGTATAATCGCTATGCCAACCGGCAAAATCATCCCCTGCGCTGGGCACAAGGGCTGTTGCTGGGCCTGATCCTCTGGCTGGTGGCTGGACTTCTCCTGCTGCCGCTGACCGGCTCAGGCGTCTTCGGAGCGAATCTGACCGTGGGCCTTGAGGGTGGTATGTTGAGCCTGGCGCTGGTGGGTCTGATTTTTGCCTTTCTGTTTGTCTTCGCTCAGCGCTGGATTGTTGCCTCACAAAGCGGAGAAACGAGTGCGACCAGCGAGCGTGAGATCGATGAACTGGAGAAGCCTACCAGGCGTGCGCTGTTCAAGCAGGGAGCTGTTGTGCTGGGTCTGGCTGTGGTCGGTGTGGGCGCCTGGAAGTTCATTTCGCAGGGCGTAGGCGGCGCCAGCGTGCCTGTCGCGCGTCTGCTCCAGTCGTACCGCAGCAAGATCACGCCGCCGCCAGTCCCGAATTATGGAACCATCGTGGCCCAGCCTATGCTCTCGCCTGAAGTAACTTCCAATGATCAGTATTACGTCGTCTCGAAGAATCTGACCGATCCCACTGTCAACGCGCAAAGCTGGAGCTTAAAAGTGACTGGCCAGGTCGAGCAGCCCTATACGCTTTCCTATCAAGAACTGCTGGCTCTGCCGATGCAACAGCAATACGAGTCAATGGAGTGCATCAGCAACGATGTCGGCGGTTCGTATATGAGCAATGCCCTCTGGGAAGGTGTGCGCCTGAGCGACCTGCTCCAGCGGGCGGGGGTCAAACCGGGCGCGAGCAAAGTGATTCTGCACGCTTACGATGATTACGCCGATAGCATCCACCTGAGCAAAGCGCTGGAGCCGACGACCCTGGTCGCGGTGCGTATGAACAACGTCACTCTGCCGAACGGCCACGGCTTTCCCGCGCGCCTGCTGGTGCCGGGCATCTATGGGATGAAGCATGTCAAATGGCTGACCCAGATCGAGGTGGTCAACTACGATTTTCATGGCTACTGGCAGCAGCGCGGCTGGAGTGATCCCGCGCCCGTGCGCCTGACCTCGCGCATTGATACGCCCCTCGACGGCTCAAACGTACATGCGCGCCAGACCGGCTATATCGCTGGCGTGGCCTTTGCTGGCAATCAGGGCATCAGCGAGGTCGATGTCAGTCTCGATGCTGGTAAGACCTGGCAGCCGGCGACCCTCAAGCGTCCGCTTTCGCCGCTCACCTGGGTGCTCTGGGAAATCTCCTGGCAACCCAAACCCGGCCAGTATACCGTCGTTGTACGCGCCGTCGATCTCCAGGGCAA